>NZ_JAMYSZ010000028.1:0-87890 GCF_040322215.1 Mesorhizobium sp. M0184 | reverse complement strand
CGGCGCGGGGCGCGCCACCCCCCCCGGGGGGTGCCCCCCGCGGGGGGGTGTTTATCGGTTCCGGGGGGGGGTGGTGGTGGGTCTGGTGGGGTGGGGGGGGGGGGGGGGGTAATTCGGCGGGGCCCCCCCTGGCCGTTGCCGTGTTTATGGGCAGGCCTGGACGAAAGCTGCGACATTGCCGCTGCCGCCCTGGCTGACATTGGCATCGCAGCCGTGGCCCACCTGCACGCCGGCAGCAATGTTGCCGTTACCGTCCTGGGTCAGAATGGTGGTGTGGTTGGAGCCGAACTGGCCGACGCCGGCCACGTTGCGGTTGCCGTTCTGGTAGGTGGCGCCGTAGTTGCCGGCCCCGTCCTGGCCGATAGCCGAAAGGTTGTGGCGGCCGCGCTGCTGGCCGATCACCTTGTTGAAGCGGCCGTTCTGATACACCCGGATACGGTTTTTGAAGCCGTTCTGGGCGCCGCCGGCCGAGTTCGACCAGCCATATTGCTCGATGCGCACGTCATTGGCCATGGCCGGAGCGGCGGCAGTGATACCGACAAGAGCGGCAAGCGCGGTTGCGATGAAAGAATTGCGGATCATGAGAGCGTCTCCTTTGGCGGACGGGACCGCGGTTGAACGGCTTCTTTTTAGGAGATGCCGTTCGAACTAAGGCTGAAGGCGGCGTTCAGCTGGGGTTCAGGAGGGCTTGCGCGGGTCGTGGCTGCGGCGGTCAGGCCGCTATTCGCTAGGGCAATGGGTGGAGCACACTCGCGAAGGGCGGCCGGTGTTGGGTCATTTCTATACTTGTCTATACTTGGCGATTGGCCGCTTCCGGCCGAAAGGCTGACTGTCAGCAACGGGCCGCCAAATCGACCGTTCACCTACGAACCCTTGCCGCGTGAAATACGACATCCCTGTTGAGGACGTTAGGCGTTCCGGAACTACGGCAAGAGATCCGTCACAGCGCGCCCACTTCCGTCCATTGCCATAGGGAAGCTGGCATGTTCGTGGATGATTTTCCAAGAACCGGCGACGCGCCTTAGCACGATGGTTCGCCGGCTCCAGGAGTCGACCTTTGTGCCATCGGTCTTAATGCCAGTCATGCGCGACAGGCCGAAGGCCACTGCAAGATCGCCGTCGATTATGAGCTGCGGGTCAGCCATGTGAACGGTGACGCCGTTGCGCCAAGTTGCAAACCAAGCATTTATCCCTTCGATGTCGCGTGCCTGTTCGCCTCGATAGGCAAGCGGCGGCGGCAGATCAAAAACCACGACATCCGGGTCCATGGCATCGACGTTGCCGCGGGCGTCCCCCTTGGCAGTTGCGTCTTCCTGGCCCCGGATGACAGACAAGACTTCCTTTTCAGACATATCGTTGCTCCTTCATTTTCTGGAACGACGAGGCCGGGGCGATCAATCCGACATCGATACCATTCGTAACAAATAGGGCCGGTCCTAGCTGCTGTTGCATCGTGATATCAAGAGTGATGAGCCCCTCATCTGCCGGACATCGCATCATCGGGGGCTCTAGTGGCCCACCCGCACCCGCTGACCTCACCACTCAGCATCCCGCAGTCCCAATGGGAAGACCGATATCCAAATTACGCCTGCCAAGACCACGGTCACCCTCCGCGAGGTGGCGGCACTCGCCGGCGTCAGCGTCGCCACTGCCTCAAAAGCCCTCAACGGGCAGGGGCGGATGACCGCCGAGACGCGGACGCGTATTCGCGAGACGGCGCAGCGGCTTGGCCTTAGCCCGAACAGCTTGGCGCAGAGCCTGTTGCGGCGGCTCCCTTACCGTCGGGCCCGCTGACCAACGATCTATCGCCGCGCCTTCGGCGCGCATTTGTGACGGTCACCGCCCTCATGAAGCAACTCTGATCCCAAATATCATCGTGCGATGCCAAGCCGCTGCGGGAGGGGATGCGGGTAACGTCAGCAAAGTGGAACAATCCGGCAGCCGGCGGGTTTGTACGATGAAGGGCGATCTGTTTCGGAGGAAGATTACGATGAAACGCGTCCTTGCCCAACATGCGGTGCGACTGATGCTCGGCGGTGTAACCGCCTGCCTGCTCACGGTCGTCGAGATTCCCAACCCGATTGCGCCATTGTCGCTCGTGTCCGAGGCAAGGGCTGCCACCACCGTTTCGATCAGCACGTTCTACGAAGACCTGTCTTCCTATGGTGATTGGGTCTCGTATCACGGAGCGACCGTTTTCGTGCCGGTTGATGTGCCTGACGATTGGCGTCCGTATACGCTTGGACACTGGGTCTATACCGAGCAGTATGGCTGGCTCTGGGTGTCCGACGAGCCATTCGGCTGGGCGACGTACCATTACGGCCGGTGGGGCTATGCCGACGATATCGGCTGGTACTGGGTTCCGGGCACTCGCTGGGCGCCAGCATGGGTGAGTTGGCGTCGTGACAGGGAGCACATCATTTGGGCGCCGCTGCCGCCCCGCCGCGATCCGGATTTGATTTCAATCGAGGTGACCTTCGACACGACGCCGGATTATTACTGGGTTGTGGTCCCCACCCGCGAATTCCTTGCCGCGGACATTTCTGTGGTCGTTATTCGTGATGAGCCGGAGTTTGTGCGCATTGTCGAGGCGGCCGAACCGGCCGGCGACGTGACGATCCAGAACAATTTGGTGATCAACAAAGTCATTGATGTCGATGTGATCGAAAAGGAGACGAACCAGAAGGTGACTGCCGTCAAGGTCAGCAAGACCGACGCGCCCGAGCAGTCCGGCAAACTGGAAAACGATACGGTCGCTGTCTTTGAGGGCGAGGTGAAAGCCGACCCTAAGGCCAAACCAGCTAAGCTCAAAGACATCGAGGAGGTGAAGCAGGTTCAGGCTGGCCGGAAATCGAAGCCGACCGAAGGCGCTGCAACGACCGAGCCCGAAGAAACCGCCAAGCCTGAGAAGCCGAAGGTCGGCGAGCAGCCCGCCGCCGAGCCGCAGCAGGCCGAGCCCGAAAAGGCGGCCAAACCTGAGAAGCCGAAGGCCAAGGAGCAGCCGGCCACCGAGCAGCAGCAGGCCGAGCCCGGCAAGGCGGCCAAGCCTGAGAAGCCGAAGGCCAAGGAGCAGCCCGCCGCCAAGCAGCAGCAGGCCGAGCCGGAACAGGCGGCCAAGCCTGAGAAGCCGAAGGCCAAGAAGCAGCCCGCCGCCGAGCAGCAGCAGGCCGAGCCCGAACAGACGGCCAAGCCTGAGAAGCCGAAGGCCAAGAAGCAGCCCGCTGCCGAGCAGCAGCAGGCTGAGCCGGAGCAGGCTGCCAAGCCTGAGAAGCGGAAGGCCAAGGAGCAGCCAGCGGCCGAGCAGCAGCAGGCCGAGCCCGAGCAGGCGGTCAAGCCCAAGCCACAGAAACAGAAACAGAAGGCGTGCGATCCACAGACTGAGAACTGCTAGCTCTGCGGGTAGACTGCGGGCACCGCGGCCGTTCCATCGCGGTGCCCGCTGAACGGCAATGCACGCCAAAGCTGCTCGCCCTCTTTCCTTCGGGCCGCCATGGCAGATCCTGGACCCAGGGCAGCGAGTCGTAGTTGACTGCCGAACATGCCTGTAACCAGGCCATTCCCTCTTGCCATCCTTGCATCCTTCCCCTAATCTTCCTTTTGAGAAAACCTTTTCCCAACTCTGCCGGCATCCGCTGACTTCACCAATCAGCACCTCGCAGGCCCATAAGAGAAAAGCTTTTCTCAAAGGGAGGATCGATATCCGAATCATGGCGTCCGACGCGCAGCCAACGCCTGTCAAACAGCCGGTCACCCTGCGTGAGGTGGCGGCGCTTGCCGGCGTCAGCGTTGCCACGGCCTCAAAAGCGCTGAACGGGCAGGGGCGGATGACTGCCGAGACGCGGGCCCGTATTCGCGAGACGGCGCAGCGGCTTGGCTTTCGCCCGAACAGCCTGGCGCAGAGCCTGTTGCGGCGGCGCTCCTTTACCGTCGGGCTTTTGACCAACGACACCTATGGCCGCTTTTCGCTGCCGCTGATGGCCGGCGTTTCCGATGCGCTGGTCGATGCCGGTGTCTCGGTGTTCCTGTGCAATGTCGAGGACGACCCGCGGCTTGCCCAGCTGCATGTCGATGCCATGCTCGACAAGCGCGTCGACGGCATCATCGCCACCGGCAAGCGCATCGACCGCCATCTGCCGGTCGACCTTGCCAATCTCGGCATTCCGGCGATCTACGCCTTCACCGAGCCCGATCCCGGCGCCATCGCCTTCGTCTCCGACGATGCCGGCGGGGCGCGGCTGGCTGTCGAGCATTTTTGCCGGCTCGGGCGTCGGCGCATCGCCCATGTCAGCGGTCCGGCGAGCTTTGCCGTGGTGCACGCCCGCGCCGAGGCCTATAGCGCGGTGCTGGCCGAGAACGACCTGCCGGTCATGGAGCCGCTGCTCGGCCCGTGGTCGGAGGCCTGGGGGCATGAGGCGGTGGCAAAACTGTTCGACGGCGAGGGATTCAATGGCACGCGCGAAAAGCCCGATGCGGTGTTTTGCGGCAACGACCAGATCGCGCGCGGCGTCATCGACGCCTTGCGCGAGCGCGGTATCGGCGTGCCGGACGCGGTCGGCGTCATCGGCTTCGACAATTGGCAGATCGTCGCCGAGGCAACCCGCCCGCCGCTGACCTCCGTCGACATGAACCTGGCCGCGCTCGGGCGCGAGGCCGGCCTTGCCTTGCTTTCGCTCGTCGGCGGCGAAGCCGCTCTGCCGGGCATCAGAAAACTGCCGTGCCGGCTGGTGGTGCGTCAGTCATGCGGCCGTCCGCCGGACGGCTGAACGAAACGGGCCGTGTCGATAGTCACCCGCTTGGGGGCGCGGCTAAATTAAAACGCTAAATTAAAACCATGTGGAGGAGAAGCATGAGAACCACCATTACCGGGCTCGCCATCGCCGCGAGCATTTTGGGCACGCTGGCAACAGTCGGCTCGGCCGCCGCCGACACCGCCAACATCTGGGTGCGCGCCGACGGCTCGAACTTCATGCCGCGCGTCGTCGATGCCTTCAACAAGGGGCATCAGAACCAGATCAAGCTCGACATCATTCCCAATGCCGAAATCATCCCGAAATACGGCGCTGCAGCCGCCGGCGGCACGGCGCCCGACGCGCTGTCGCTCGACCTGATCTACACGCCGTCCTTCGCTGCCGCCGGCCAGCTCGAAGACATCACCGACTGGGCGAAATCGCTGCCTTATTTCGCCAGCCTGTCGCCGGCGCATGTCAAGACCGGCACCTATAAGGGCCGCATCTACGGGCTGCCGTTCTCGGCGGATTCCTCGGTGCTGATCTGGAACAAGAAGCTGTTCAAGCAGGCCGGCCTCGACCCGGAAAAGGGCCCGACCAACTGGGCCGAGATCGAAGCCGACGCCGAAAAGGTCAATACGCTCGGCGGCGACATCAAGGGCTTCTACTTCTCCGGCAATTGCGGCGGTTGCAACATCTTCACCTTCACGCCGCTGATCTGGGCCTCGGGCGGCGACATCCTGACCGAGGACGGCTCCAAGGCGACGCTGGACACGCCGCAGATGCGCGGCGCCATCGACCTCTACCGTTCGATGGTCAAGAAGGACCTGGTGCCTTCAGGCGCGCAGACCGACACCGGCTCCAACTTCTTTGCCGCCTTCGCCACCGGCAATATCGGCATCTCGCCGTCCGGCGCCTTCGCCATCGGCGCGCTCAACACGCAATATCCCGATATCGACTACGGCATCACCTTCCTGCCCGGCAAGGACGGCGGCTGGTCGTCGTTTGCCGGCGGCGACAATTTCGTCGTCACCAAGGGCACCACCAAGGTCGCGGTGGTGAAGGAGTTCCTCGACTTCGCCTATTCGCTCGAGGGCCAGACGATCCTGGCGAAATACGGCAGCCTGCCGGTGCGCGGCGACATCGCCAATGAGGCGCTGAAGGATCTCGACCCGCGCTACAAGGTTGCCGCCGAAGCCATGGCCAAGGGCCGCACGCCCTATTCGGTGGTGTTCAATGACCTGATCAACTCGGCCAACGGTCCGTGGAACCAGATGATGAACGAGGTCTTCTTCGGCGAAGACGTCGACGGCGCCATCGCCAACGCGCAGGAGACCATGCAGTCGATCATCGATTCGGCGCCGCAGAAGTAAAGCGCCACCTCCCCCTCGAGGGGAGGTCGGACCGAAGGTCCGGGTGGGGTCATCGCGGCAGTGCTCGACGCTCTTTTGATGTCGGCGCGCTTCGCGGAGGACCCCACCCCCGGCCTTCGGCCGGACCCTCCCCTCAAGGGGGAGGGGGACGTAGCGCTAACGGAAGACCACGGCATGACCACCATCACAGCAACCACCGCCGCGCCAGCGCGCGCATACAAACTGGTTGGCGCCGGCCGCCGGCAGTGGATCGGCCTGCTCTATGTCGCGCCGGCCGTCGCGCTTGTCGTCGTCTTCTTCATCGTGCCGCTTTGCATGACCGCCTGGATGTCGCTGCACAACTGGCCGCTGATGGGCGCGCATAGCTTTATCGGGCTCGACAATTACTGGGCGATCCTGCGTGACACCCGCTTCTGGAACGCGCTGAAGTTCACCGGCTACTACACGGTGGTGGTGACGATCGCGATCTTCGCCGTCGCCTTTCCGCTGGCGCTGTTCATCGAAAGGCCGCGGCAGCTGACCGGCTTCTATCGCACGTCCTTCTTCATGCCGGCGGTCATCGGCTTCGCCTCGGCCAGCCTTTTGTGGTCGTGGCTGCTCAATGTCGATTCCGGCCTGTTCAGCCCGGCCGCTTTCGAGCTTGGCCTGACCGAGAAGAAATTCAACCTGCTGGCGACCTTCCAGCCGGCCTTCTGGTCGATCATCGCCATGGTCGTGTGGAAGGTGGCGGGCTTCACCATGATCATCCTGATGACCGGCCTGCAATCGATCCCGCCGGATCTGCAGGAGGCGGCGATGATCGACGGGGCAGGGCCATTCGCGCGGTTCCGGGCGATTACCTTGCCCTTGATGCGCCGCACACTGGCGTTGGCGTTGATCCTGTCGGTTGCCGGCTCGATCCTCGCCTTCGACCAGTTCTACATCATCCTGCGCGGCGGGCCGCGCAACCAGACGCTGACCGCCGTCTACTGGATCTTCAACCAGTCCTTCGTGTCGTTCAAGCTCGGCTATGGCGCAGCACTTTCGATGGTCCTGCTGGTCATCCTGGTGGCGCTCAGCCTTATCCAGCTGCGGCTGCTGCGCAATCCGGAAGGGGTCGACTGATGGCGCAGGCTCGCACCCGCAAACGCCGCATCGCCATGCAGATTGCCGAGCACTCGACCGGCATCATCGCGTCCATTCTGTTCCTGGCACCGATCGTCTGGACGGTGCTTTCGGCCTTCAAGCCGGCGCAGGAGGCGCGCCAGCCGCCGCTGCCGCCGTGGCCGACCAGCGGCATCTCGCTCGAGAACTACGCCACGCTCAACACCTTCGGCGACGGCCTCTGGCTGCCGGCGCAAAACAGCATCTATGTCTCGGTCATGACGGTGGTGCTGTCGGTGATCGTCAGCGTGCTCGCCGGCTACGGTTTCTCGCGCTTCCGCTTTCCGCTGAAGAACCTGCTGTTCGTCGTCATCCTGTCGACGATCATGATCCCGTTCCAGTCGATCCTGACGCCGATCTTCCTGGTGCTGACAAAAATTGGCCTGCACAACACGCTGACCGGGCTGGTCTGCGTCTATGTCACGCTGCAGCTGCCGTTCTCGATCTTCATGATGCGCAACGCCTTCGATGCGGTGCCGCGCGAGATCGAGGAGGCCGCGCGCATGGACGGCGCCAACAACGTCACCATGCTCTTGAGGGTGATGCTGCCGCTGGTCTGGCCGGGCATCGTCACCATCGCGCTGTTCGCCTTCCTTGGCGCCTGGAACGAGTTTCTGGCGGCGCTGGTGCTGATGACAGACCAGTCGAAATTCACGCTGCCGATTATGATGACCGCGCTGCAGTCCGGCCGCTTCGGCGCCATCGACTGGGGCGCCGTGCAGGCCGGCGTCACCGTGATGATGGTGCCGTGCCTCGTGCTCTTCCTGCTGCTGCAGCGCTTCTACATCCGCGGCCTGATGGCAGGGGCCGTGAAGTGACCACAAGAAATCGAACGGGAGTAAATTGATGACCGCATCGCAATCCGCCAGTCAGGGCGCCAAGCCAAAACTCGCCTTCCGCCCGCTGCCGGTGCCGCAGGTCGACGTGCGCGGCTTCTGGGGCGACCGCGTCGATGCCGTCACCGCAAAGACCGCCAGCATCCTTTACGACCGCTGCGTCGAAGCGCGCATGCTCGAGCAGATCGACCCCGACCGGCCATCGCCGGGCGTCGTCATTCCGTTCCACTCACCTTCACCGGACGAGGCGGCCACCGCCGGCAACGAGTTCACCGGATCGACGGTGACGACGCAGATGTTCTGGGACTCGGATTGGGGCAAGACCATCGAGACCGCCGCCTATTCGCTCTACCGCCGCCGCAACGACGAGCTGGAGAAGAAGATCGATGCTGTCATCGACATGTATGGCAAGCTGCAGCAGCCCGACGGCTATCTGTCGAGCTGGTACCAGCGCATCCAGCCGGGCTTGCGCTGGACCAATCTGCGCGACTGCCACGAGCTCTATTGCGCCGGCCACCTGATCGAAGGCGCCGTCGCCTATTACCAGGCCACGGGAAAACGCAAGCTGCTCGACATCATGTGCCGCTACGTCGACCATATCGCCGAGACGTTCGGTCCCGAGCCCGGCAAGAAGAAGGGCTATTGCGGCCATGAGGAGATCGAACTGGCGCTGGTCAAGCTGGCACGGGTGACGGGCGAGCGCAAATACATGGAGCTAGCCAAATACTTCATCGACCAGCGCGGCCAGCAGCCGCATTATTTCGACGAGGAGGCGCGCGCCCGCGGCGCCGACCCCAAGGCCTATCATTTCAAGACTTACGAATACAACCAGTCGCACAAACCGGTGCGCGAGCAGGACAAGGTCGTCGGCCATGCGGTGCGGGCGATGTATCTCTATTCGGGCATGGCCGACATCGCCACCGAATATGGCGACGACACGCTGCGGATGGCGCTCGATCGGCTGTGGGACGACCTCATGACCAAGAACCTCTACGTCACCGGCGGCCTCGGGCCGTCGTCGCACAATGAGGGTTTCACCGCCGACTACGACCTGCCCAACGACACCGCCTATGCCGAAACCTGTGCTTCGGTCGGCCTGGTGTTCTGGGCAAGCCGCATGCTCGGCATGGGTCCAAATGCGCGCTACGCCGACATCATGGAGCGGGCGCTCTACAACGGCTCGATCTCCGGCCTGTCGCTCGACGGCTCGCTGTTTTTCTACGAAAATCCGCTCGAAAGCCGCGGCGCCCACCACCGCTGGAAATGGCACCGCTGCCCGTGCTGCCCGCCCAATGTCGGGCGCATGGTCGCCTCGATCGGCAGCTATTTCTACGGCCTGTCGGACGACGCACTTGCCGTCCACCTCTATGGAAACGGCACGGCTCGTTTCGATATTTCTGGGACGCAGATAGAGCTCACCCAAACGAGCAATTATCCCTGGGACGGCGCGGTCTCGATCTCTGTCGAACCGGAAGCTCCGACCGAGTTCACTTTGCACCTGCGCTTGCCGGCCTGGTGCCGCAAGGCAGCGCTCAAGGTCAACGGCGCCGATGTCGATCTGGCTGCCATCAGCAGCGACGGCTATGCCGCGATCCGCCGCGAATGGCGCAAGGGCGACCGCGTCGACCTCGACCTCGAAATGGCCGTCGACCGCCTCTACGCCAACCCACAGGTGCGGCAGGACATCGGCCGCGTCGCACTGGCGCGCGGCCCGCTGATCTATTGCGTCGAGGAGACCGACAATTCCAGCCAGCTGCACCGCATCGCTCTGCCGCGAACGGCCGACATCGAGGCGCATCAGCAGCCGAACCTTCTGGGCGGCGTCGTGACACTTTCGGCGATTGCCAAAAAGGAGGCTTTCGAAAACTGGGAAGAGGGGCTCTACCGCACCGAACCGCCGGCGGTCGAGGACGCGAAAATCACCGCCGTGCCGTATTTCGCCTGGGACAACCGCGACCCCGGCGAGATGCTGGTCTGGCTCAGAAGCGCGGGGTAGGCTGGGCGCGGCAGCGGCTCAAAGTACCTCGACCGCAGTCGCGAATATGTAGCCGGCGCCACGCTCCGTAACAATGAGCTTCGGCTCGCTCGGATTGACCTCGAGCTTGCGGCGCAGCCGCAATATCTGCACGTCGATGCTGCGGTCGAACACCTCTTCGTCGTGCACGCGGCTGGCAGCGAGAAGCTGCTCGCGGCTCAGGATCTGCTGCGGCGATTTCAGGAAGGCTGCCAGCAGATTGAACTCGCCGGCGGTCAGCGGCGTCGCCTCGCCCGCCGCCGACCTCAGGCGCCGCATCCGCATGTCGAGCTCCCAGCCGGCAAAACGATAGCGTACGGGCTTCTTGCCGCGCGGCTGCGGCTGCGCCGACCCCGATCGCCGCAGCACGGCGCGAACACGCGCCAGCAGCTCCCTGAGGCTGAAGGGCTTGGTGATGTAGTCGTCGGCGCCGAGTTCCAGGCCGACGACGCGATCCACCTCGTCGCACCTGTGGCCGGTGATGATGATGATGGGCGCTTCCGGCGGACTGCCGAGTTGCCGCATGATGTCGAACCCGTCCTCGTCGGCAAGCCGCATGTCGAGGATCATCAGGTCTACGGGCTTTTCGTTGAGGACGCGCGACATGGCCCGGCTGTCGGCGACCGCGCTGACCCTGAAGTTTTGGCTCTCCAGGTAATTGGTGAGCATATCGCGAATTTCGGGGTCGTCGTCGACGACAAGGGTATGCTTCGGCGCCGCTGCCTGCTCGATACTGCCTTTCGACTGCTGTTCGTGGCGAATGTTTTGTTCGGCTGACATCTCGCACCGTCCGCAAGCGTGGAACTCATGACCGAGCCGTTGCTTTTATTAAACGTCGATTTTCGGCGATTTATTGGTGAGCGCGATGATCTTCGTAATCGCACACCCTGCCACAGGCTCGCTCGATGGCACATCAGCAGATTGGTAAGGTTCGGGCGGGGCTTTTTGTTCCGCTTTGCCTGGCAATGGCGGCACCTTTTGCGTTGGCCCAGAGCAATCAGCCGGCCCCGCCGATGGGCGAGCCGATTGCACCGATCACGGCCAGCGGCCCCTCCGACCGGGCGAAGATCGCGCTTGGCGAGAGCCTGTTCAACGATGCCCGCCTGTCGCATGGCGATGTCGTCGCTTGCAGTTCCTGTCACAGGCTCGATCTCAGCGGCGACGACGGTCTGGCCCGTTCCGTGGCGGCGGATGGCAAGCCGCTCGATTTCAACACGCCGACCGTCTTCAACGCGGCGCTCGATTTTCGGCTGAACTGGCGCGGCAATTTCCGCACTTTCGAGGAGCAGAACGAGGCAGCCCTGCTCGATGACAGGCTGATGAATACGAGCTGGGAGGAATTGCTGACCAAGCTGCGCTCGAATGCTGAGTATTCGCAGCGGTTCGCGAGGGTCTACGGCTCCATTCCCGACCGGACAAACGTGCTCGACGCGCTTGTTGTCTTTCAACGGTCGCTGATCACGCCCGATGCCCGTTTCGACCGCTATCTCAAGGGCGAACGCGACGCCATCACGACCGACGAAGAGCACGGTTATCAACTGTTCAAAGCGTATGGCTGCGTCGCCTGCCACCAGGGCGCCAACGTAGGCGGCAATCTGTTTCAGAAATTCGGCATCTTCCAGGATCCCTTCGCTCGCCAGAAGACCCTGACCAAGGCGGATCTCGGCCGCTTCGCCGCTACCGGCGCCGAGAGCGACCGCCATGTGTTCCGCGTTCCCAGCCTGCGCAACGTCGCGGTGACGGCGCCGTATTTTCACGATGGCCGCACCGCATCGCTCGCAGACGCGGTGAAGATCATGGCGCGCAACCAACTCGGCCGGGAGCTCGACCAGCGCGATGCCGATCTCATCGTCGAATTCCTCGGGACACTGACGGGCGAGTATCGCGGCCGGCCGTTGACCAGCGCAGCCGATCGTCTGCAGCAATGAAGTCGCTACGCATCCTGGCGCCGATCGTTGCCTGCCTGCTCATCGCCCTGACCTACCTCCTGGTGCAGGGCACGGCTCCCGATGCGGCCCGTCACGAACGCACGCTCGATGCGCTCAGGACCGTCATCCTCTATAACGCCGCACTCCAACGCGATGTTTTAAGGGCACGCGCGGGACTGCTGCGCAGCTACGATCCGCTTGTGCGGTCGATCGAGAACCTGGATGAGGCGACCCAGACGCTGCCGGCTGCCCGCGACGTAGCAAGCCGCGAAACACGGGCGGACATCGCCAAGCGGATCGCCGAAGTCATCGCCGCGATCCGCGACGAGGAAGCGCTCGTCGAGAGGTTCAAGTCCGATAACGCGCTGCTGCAGAACTCGCTGAACTTTTTCAACTATATGAGCGGTCGTCTCACGAGCGAGGGTGACGGCCTTCGAGCGGTCGAGATAGGGGCCCTGATGGTCGCAATGTCGCGGTTTATCAGCGATCCCCAGCCGGATGCGGCAAAAGCAGTAACCGCCGCACTCGACCGGCTGGCAAGGCCCTCCGTCGATGCCGTGCCTGCAAGCGATGTGCTCTCGCTCGTCTCCCATGGCCGGCTTATCGTCACCAGGCTTCCGGCGGTCGACGATCTCGTCGCCCGCCTGCAGACCGCGCCGACGAGCGAGCGGGCTCGCGCGCTGCAGGACGTCTATCTCGGTGCGCATGGGCGGGCCGCGGCGCGGGCCGAACTGTTCCAGACGCTGCTTTATGTCGCCGCGTTGGGTCTCGTCGGCTATGTCGCCTACCTGTTCGCCCGCCTGCGCCGCAACGCGCGGATCCTGCGCGAGCGGCTGGAATTCGAGGGCCTGATCGCCTCGATCTCCACGCAGTTCATCAATCTGCCGCGTGACCGCATCCGCGCCGGCATCAGCACGGGCCTCGCGCGCCTGGTCGAACATGCCGGGCTCGACGGCGCCCAGATTTTCGTCAGCCACATCGCCGGTCCTTCCGGCGGCTACTTCTATCGCCGTCCGGGCGGGAGCAGGCCGGCCCGCCTGTCGAAGGACATGATCGAGCTGGCTTCACGCTGGACGCTGGCCGACCACGAGCGGCAGGGCTGCATCGACGTGCCCCGCGTCGGCGAGCTTCCCGAGGGGCGGGAGAAGGCATCCCTGCAGGCGCACCAGTTTCGATCGTGGCTGTGCATACCGATGTGGCATGCCGGCGAGCGGTTGGGTTTTCTGGCTCTCGATACCGTCACGCACGAAAGGCATTGGGCCGACGACGACATTGCACTGCTGCGCACCGCGGCCGAGATTTTCGCCAATGCCATCGTGCGCGAGCACAATGAACGCGAGCGTGAGGCACTGCAGGCGCGGCTCAATCAGTCGCAACGGCTGGAAGCGATCGGGACCCTCGCCGGCGGCATAGCGCACGAGTTCAACAACATCCTCGGTGCCGTCCTTGGCTACAGCGAGATGGCGCTGGCGGTTCTGCTGAAGGAGTCGCGCGCGCGGCGCTACGTCCAGCAGATCATGCAGGCCGGCAGGCGTGCACAGGACGTCACCGAGCAGATCCTCGCCTTCGGCCGTCGTCACGAGCGGCAGCATCACGCGCTGCGGGCGGAAGCCGTGGTTGCCGAAGCGGTCGACCTGCTGCGCGCCTCGTTCCCCGCCACGCTTTCAGTGCAGACGCATCTTGCAGCCGCGGATGCGGCGATGACGGGCGATCCGACCGAACTTCAGCAGGTGGTGATGAACCTCGGCACCAACGCGGCGCAGGCGATGAACAACCGCGGCGCATTGGAAATCGGTCTCGACACGACGGAATTCGTCGAGGCGCGGATGCTGTCGCACGGCAACCTGCCTGCCGGCCGCTATCTCCGCCTTGCCGTCAGGGACACCGGCAGCGGCATGGATCAGGCGACGCTCGAGCGCATCTTCGAGCCGTTCTTCACGACCAAGCCGGCAGGGCAAGGCACCGGGCTCGGCCTGTCGACGGTGCACGGCATCGTCATAGCGCACAGAGGCGCGGTCGACGTGAACAGCAAGCCCGGCGAAGGCACGACCTTCGAGATCTATTTTCCGCAGATCGAGGCCGCCGAAGCAACCCAGAACGAGGACGAGAGCGACGCCGCCGAGGTGCCGGTCAAGCATGGCAACGGCGAGACGATCCTCGTCGTCGACGACGACACGCCGCTGATGCAACTTGCGGAGGAAATGCTCGCCGCGCTCGGCTACGAGCCGGTCGGGTTCGACCGCAGCCCCGCGGCTCTCAGCGCATTCCGCACCGATCCGGAACGCTTCGACCTGGTGCTGACAGACGAGGTCATGCCCGACATGACAGGGATCGAATTCTCCGGCCAGTTGCACAAGATCCGGCCCGACCTTCCGGTCGTGCTGATGACCGGTTACGGCCGTCAGCTGCGGTCGCGCCAACTGACGGCGGCCGGCATAAGCGAAGTCATCAAGAAGCCGCTGCTGTCGGCCGCCGTCGCACAATGCCTTGCCCGCCATCTGCATTCAGGCTGATCACGGCCGGCCGGATTTCTTCGTTACAACCGTAACCAAAATCCCACCTGGCTGAAATCGACCCGTAGCCGGGCCAGTCGATGGTCCTCCCGCGCCCAGACCATGATCCCGAAAAACCGGGAACCGGTTTTTTGGAAAGGTCATGGTCTCTTGAGGAAGGAGAAATCTTATGGACGCAAACATCACCGAGGTAACGAAACAGGCGAAGAACGTCGCAGAACTGTCGCCCGAAAGCCTTATGCAACTCGGCCTCGGCTTCTGGGCATCGAAGACGTTGCTGAGCGCCGTCGAACTTGACCTTTTCACGGAGTTGGCGGCCGGACCCCTCGAAGGGGAAACACTGAGAAACCGGCTCGGACTGCATGAGCGGGGAGCGCAGGATTTCTTCGACGCGCTGGTTGCGCTGCGCATGCTAGAGCGCGAGGGCAACGTCTACTGCAACACGCCCGTGACTGACCGCTACCTTGACCGCAACAAGTCGACCTATGTTGGCGGGATGCTCGCCAGGGCCGGTCAGCTGCTTTACGCGAACTGGGGCTCGCTCACCGACGCGCTCAGGACGGGCAAACCGCAAAACGGCACCCAGGACGGCGAAGATCTGTTCGACATGCTGTTTTCGGACCCGGACAAGGTGGAGATGTTCGCGCAGGCGATGACCGGCGGCAGCCTCCAGGTGGCGGAGGCGCTCGCCCGGCATTTTCCCTGGGCGGACTATTGTACCTTCATCGATATCGGCACAGCCGAAGGCAGGCTTCCGGTCGAGATCGGCCGCGCCCATCCGCATCTCACCGGCGGCGGTTTCGACCTGCCGCCGATGCGGCCGGTGTTCGAGGCCTATGTGGAGCGGCACGCACTTGCAGACCGGCTTCGGTTTTATCCCGGCGACTTCCTTGCCGAGCCGCTGCCTTCCGCCGACGTGCTGGTGATGGGTCATATCCTGCACGACTGGAACCTGGAGGTGAAGCGCGCGCTGCTGGCAAAGGCCCATTCCGCGCTGCCGAAGCAAGGCGTGCTCATCGTCTACGACCAGATCATCGATGACGAGCGACGGGAGAACGCTGCGGGTCTGCTGATGAGCCTCAACATGCTGGTTAACACCAATGGCGGGTTCGACTACACGCGCGCCGACGGCATGGGCTGGATGCGGGAGGCGGGCTTTGCGGAGGTCCGCTGCGAGCATCTCGCCGGGCCTCACTCGATGATCGTCGGCGTCAAATAGCAGCGGAGAAGCTGATGACACGAAGAGCTCTCATCGCAATTGCCGCCCTTGGCCTGGCCGCAGCATTCACCGCCGCAACGCTCAACCAGGGTGAGGTCGGCGCGGCGTCCGCGACCGCTTCGATCGAGCACGGTCGATACCTGGTGAAAATCGGCGGCTGCAACGACTGCCACACGCCAGGGTACCTGGAGAATGCCGGCAACGTTCCGCAGGATCGATGGCTGATCGGTGACTCGCTCGGCTTCAACGGGCCGTGGGGTACGACTTACCCAACCAATCTTCGCCAATTTTTGCGGACCATGGACGAGGACGACTGGGTACAGTTCGCGCGCACGATCGAGACGCGCCCGCCCATGCCATGGTTCAACCTGCGTGCCATGAGCGAGCCCGACCTGCGCGCCATCCACCGATATGTGCTTTCGCTCCCGGCAGACGATACGCCGGTTCCGGACTATGTGCCGCCCGGTCGTCCGCCGAACACGCCGCATATCGTGTTCGTTCCGCGGGCGCCGAAATCATAGTGGCGTCCGAACGCCGGGCGCAGGGTGTTCTCCGCTTGCGTGGTACGCCAGGCACGGGCGCCTGTTTCAGTCGTAACGCAATTCCCGATTCCGGAAATCACATTGTAGCACCGATCTCCGATCGTGAGGTCGGGCCCTGGGCGGTGATCAGCCTGCCTAGCGGTCACAAATCCCGGATAAATCGATCATGGAGTCAAACATGTACAATCTGCTTGCCGAACATGCGCCGAAGACCGACCGTGATCAGAGCAACATGGATCCGCGTCGCTATGCGTTGGGTTACACGCAAAGCGAATTCAAGCGCCTGGAGCTGCAGGGAGCGCTCATTCACGACCTTACCGAGCATGTCCTGCGCAGTGCGGGCATAGGACCCGGCATGCGCGTGCTCGACATTGGCTGCGGCGTAGGCGATGTCTCCTTGCTGGCCGGAAAGCTGGTCGGACCGGCGGGAAGGGTGCTTGGTGTCGATCGCTCGGCAGAGGCTGTGGACATTGCCGAGCGGCGCGCCACTGAATCCGGCCAGTGTTACTGGACACGTTTCACGACGGCCGAGCTTGATACATTCTCGCCCGACGGGAGCTTCGATGCGGTGATCGGCAGGCTTGTCCTGATGTATCTGCCCGACCCGGCCGCAACCCTGCGCAGGCTTGCCGGTTTCCTGCGGCCTGGCGGCATCGTCGCCGTCCAGGAAATGGCGATGCCGCTCACCCGCAGTTTTCCAGAGGCGCCGCTGTTCGGCAAATGCCGCGGCTGGATCATCGACACGATCGAGCGCGCGGGTTTCGAGGTCGACATGGGTGGCAGGCTGCCCATGGTGTTCGCCGGCGCAGGGCTGCCGGCGCCGCGGATGAACTCCGCCGGCCTCGCCGGCAGCGGACCCGACTCGCCGATCTACGACTACATTGCCGGCACGTTGCGCAGCCTGTTGCCGATGGCCGAGGCAGTCGGTACCGCAACCGCCGCCGAGGTGGAAGTCGATACCCTCGCCGAGCGGCTGCGCAACGAGGCTGTCGAGCAGCAGACGTGCATCATGCTGCCGCCCTTTGTCGGCGCATGGGCGAACACACTGGCATAGAACCGAAGGAAGGACACACGATGCTCGATACTGCCATCGGCGAGCGCGCGGGACATCTCGTCGACCTGCACAACATCGATTTCGCCTGGGACACCGCCATTCCGGCGAGATGCTGGTCTGGCTCAGGGACGAATGAAGCCCGACCGCAGCGCCCGACCGATCTCCTCGGCCACAAGTTCCTGCAACTGCCAGAGATTGCGGTCGCGGATGCCGCAGGCGTCGAGATGGCGAATGGTCTCGAACAGATATTCGGCGCCCGAACCCCAATGGCCGACGGCCGTGGCCAGGGTCGCCGCTATCGCTCGCTTTTCGAGCTTGCCGGCATAGCGCGGATTGGCGGGATCGACAACGAAACCAAGCGCTTGGCCCGTGCCGTCGCCCGTCCTGACCTGCAGCCAGCGCGGCACGTTGACGGCCGGCAGGATGGTCATCTCACGTCGCAACAGCGTTTCGAGATTGGCCCCCACTGGCTCGGCGACCTCGAACACCATGCCCTGACATTGGCCCCCGCGGTCGAGCGCCATCATCAGGCCGGGCTGCTCGACGGTGCCCCTGAAGCGCTGCACCGTAAAACAGAACGAACGGTGCCAGCCCGTCGCCACGGCCCGTTCGCCACCCCTGACCTCGCCGGCCGGCTTCCACAGAAGCGAGCCATAGGCGAACAGCTTCACCGGCCCGCCCGGCGCGCCGGCCAGCACCTCGTCGCGAATGCGCGCGTAATCGGCATCGGTCATGTAGACCATGCCCGGCGTCGGCCCGGCATCCTCGACCGCACGCA
Source organism: Mesorhizobium sp. M0184 (assembly GCF_040322215.1). Lineage (NCBI taxonomy): Bacteria > Pseudomonadati > Pseudomonadota > Alphaproteobacteria > Hyphomicrobiales > Phyllobacteriaceae > Mesorhizobium > Mesorhizobium sp. M0184. The sequence continues at coordinate 69,763 of NZ_JAMYSZ010000028.1, read as the reverse complement.
AGGTGCGGGCGACCAGCGCCTCGGTCAGCGCCATCGGTGTCTTGCGCGGCGAACGCCGTGATGCGGCGGAAATGACCTTGCTCATCCTCATGCTCTCAGCCTTGCCGCCATGTTGCCGAAGGCTGAAGGATTCTCAAGGGCCGAGTACACCAGCGCGGTATCGGGATTCGAACTGTCATGTACAACAGCTTGACTGGATTCGACGAAATACCGGGCGGACTTAAAGCGTGTCGAGTGAATCCATTTCAACGCGACGCGCTTTAGTGCGGAGGCTGATCTGGCCGGGCGGTATCGTCGCAGCCGTCGACATAGGGATGGACCGACCACCGGGAACCGGGCCGCGCCTGTTGCGCTTTGGTGAGCGGATCCTGGGACTGCGCGTAGCCATCCTGGTAGCCTCGAACGATATCGTCGATATCGGCGGGCCAGTCGCCGTCCCATGGCCCTCCCAGAATCTGGGCCTGCTGGACCGGATGCAGCTCGTTGTGACCTTCATGAAAGCTGTCGTGGATGTGCCCGGCATCATAGACCCACCGGCCGGTCACTCCCAGGATTGTCGCCCCGGTTCCGTCGCCCTTGTTGGTCTCGATGCTCGGCAAGCCGGCATCGCTCGGACTGGCGGTGTCCGAACTGCTGAAGGCCGCGCCGAGCAGCGAGGCGAGCAAGGCGAGAAGCGCCAGCACGTAGGCAACGACCGCGCCGACGCCCGACATGCATACCGCCAGCGCAATCAATGCCGCGGCTAGGGCGAGGATGTTGACGGTCTGCAGGTCATGGATCGATGCCCCTTCGAACTCCACATGCAGCGCCTCTGACTTTACTCCGGTCACCTTGTCCTCCGCCGGGTTCCCCGTGAACAGAAAGCCGTGCGAGGAGGTGATTGCGTTTTCGGCCATCAGATAGCCGAACGGGGCACTGGCGGCGGCAACGGCCTGGGAGACGCCCACCGGGTTGTTCGGCAGCAGCAAATTGAGGCTGTAGTCGGAGTCCAGGCTTCCTGGCCAGGTCTTCTCCGACGGCGGCTCGATGCTGATGACCATGCCGACGATACTCACCGGCTCGCCCAGGCAAACCAGCCGTTTGTTGAGCCACCAGTCGCAATAAGCGAGAATCCACACAATCTCAGTCACCACCAGCGCGATCGGTATGCACCACGGCTCGCCCATCGCGACCACCACCACGACCATCACGGCTGCGAATATGCCGCTGGTAATCGCTGCGCTGATGTACTGGTTGACCGAAATCACCTCGTCGGCGGTCGTGCACTTGGTCCAGGATTTGTCGTCGGTGGCCATCACGGCTCCAAGCTGCTGAGGACGGTCAAGGTGACGCCGCCGCTGGCGCGGTCACCCTCGTCAAACGCATTCAGATTGAGGGCTTGCCGGCCGGTCCAGCCGTCCGGCGGCTTAGCGACCGCCGTGATCGTCACCTGTTCGCCCGGCGCCAGCGACGGCAGGTCAGGCGAAATCTCGACCTTCCAGCCGGGCGGCAGCGGATGAGCCGACGGCAAGTGTGCCGCCAGCCGGCGCTTTTGCTCCGCCTTGGCGGTCTCTTCCGTTGGCTGCCGGTCGTCGCGACAGGGGCCGAGCGGCGGGATGGTGTAGGCATCGACGGTGAACCGGTACCGATGCGGCCGACGGGTAGCGTTGCGCAACTCGAATTGAAATGTTGCTGGCGACTGCGCCAGTCCGACATCGGTATTTTCTTGCCCGAGATTGTTGGCGAAGTTGGCGTCATCGGCCGGATCGAGCAAAGCTTGCAGGCAATAGTGACCTGCTTGCCGCGGCGTATGCCAGTCGAAGGAGACGAACCCAGGCTGGCTGGCGGATCCGATCACCCCGACCGAGACCGGCCTGGTGGCTATCGGATTCGATACGGTTCCGATGCCAAACGACAGATAGGACAGATGAACCGGCATCTTGACGACGACGGCATCCGTGGAGGCGTTCCAGACGCGAACCCGCACCTCGTAGTCGGTGTCCGCCTGCAACCTGCCGGCGGGAACGGGCACACCACCCTGGCGCAGCTCGATGTCGGGATTATCCCAGGTGACCGCGAGACCAAGGCCGATCAGGTAATACTGATCGTAGATCAGCGGGTCAGGTCGGCAGAAAGCAGGGTGGTCGATCGGTACGCAATGCGCCCGGGACCCTTTCTGGTCGACCCGGCGATCACTCCCTAGCCGCCACCGGCGACAGAAACGGCGAGCCATCTCGATCAGTGCCGGAATCCAGGCGGAGAACAGTGCTCGCAGGATCGCCGCTATTCCTCGCATCGACTTCCCCTCTGAAGCTAACGCAGGGCAACGCTCTGATAACAACGGGATTCGCGCGGCAACAGTGTATTGGAGTGTCAGACGACTGGTGCCGTTTGTACTCTGGTCAGACGAATAAAGCTGGGCTCGAACGGTACGCGGGCTATTTCCGCGCGAAGAAACCGCGCGCGAACTGCACGATGCGCTTGTGGAATGCGAGCGCCAATATTGCGACAACGGCAAGTATGTAGAGAGCTTCGGTCGATCCGTCGCCGCCGTCAGGTGAAATACCAAACCAACTCTCGATGAAATCCATGAACAGATTCCCTCCGCGCAAACTTGCGACCCATGTTCAGCATAGCTCTTCAGCTTGTCCCGGTGTCAAGTAGGGATGCATTGCCCATCCACATAAATCCAGCAAAGACCGTTTTGCCGAATTGTCTGCTGTCTGTCGATAAACCTGAGAAATTGCCTAAAGATTGGCTAAAAATTGTCGCGGCTTATTGATGCACAACTGAAGGAAAGCTTTGTATCTCGGTCATTTCCGGGTCATTTTGTCGATCATGTGCGAACGATCCAGTCATGATGGTGTCGCCAAACAGGTCCGGACTTGTGCATGGACAGTACGCGGCCCACCACGATCAGAAGCGCGGGGTAGCCTGAAAAGCAGCCCGGCATGGCTCATTGGACGCCATTCGGCGGTCGTCTGGCCTGGTTTCAAATGTAGTCAGCTCTCGAACGTGCCCGGCGGCGTCGTCACGCTGTCGGCTATTGACAGGAAAGAGGCGTTGAAAATCACCGGCGGTCGAGGAAGCAAAAGTCACCGTGCCGTATTTCGCCTGGGACACCACGATTCCGGCGAGATGCTGGTCTGGATCAGAGCGTCCTGACCGGCCGCCTTATCGTACCGGCCGAGCCTTAGCTGGGCCGGCCGGTACGCTTGCCGGCCTGACGAGGGCCGCCGTCAAGCAGCCGGTCGAATGTTTTGGTTCACCCGGAAGAGGTTGTTCGGGTCGTATTTCTTCTTCAGCGTAGCCAGGCGCTCATAGTTGTCGCCATAAGCCGCCTTGAGCCTTGCATCGCCCTCGTCATCCATCATGAAGTTCAGGTAGGCGCCACCCAGATCGAACGGATGCACGGCCTCCCAGTAGGCCTTGGTCCAGCGCGTCACTGGCCCCGCTTTCTGTGGGTCCGGATCGATCCCGGCGATGACCATCGACCAGGTCGCATCACGGTAATTCCAGGGTGTCTCGTCTTTGCCGACGCGATGGACCGCACCATCGATCGGGTAGAGGTGCATGAGCGATAGCTCGCTCGGCGTCTTCGCCGCCTGCTCGAGATGGGCGTCGATCGCCTCGTCGGACAGCGTCTTGACGAAATCGCCCCGCCAGTACCACTGCATTCCCTTCGGGTAGAGCCCATCGAACATGCTCTGCACCGCGGGATAGGGCATCGTTCCCATCCAGTTGAACCAGGGCGCGGGCAGCGCATCGAGCAGCGGGGCCAGCGCCTCTCTGCCCTTTTCCTCCGGGCCGTTGTAGCAGCACATCAGCAGACACATCCGCTTTCCCCAAAACTCTTCCGGGAAGGGTGCGCTCGAGAGGACGGTCTTGAGCCCGAGAAAGATCCCGAGTTCTTCGGGCGCGTTCGGCAGGAACTCGCGATAATGCTGCATGATGGTGCGGGCGTGGCGCTGATCCCATGCGATCGGCCCCGCAAAGACCATGCTGACCTGGTGGAGCTTGAACACAAAGCTGGTGACGATGCCGAAATTGCCGCCGCCGCCGCGAAGCGCCCAGAACAGGTTGGGGTTCCGCTCCTTGCTGGCGGTGACGAAGCTTCCATCGGCAAGCACGACATCGGCCTCGATCAGATTGTCGATGGTCAGGCCATTTTTGCGCGTCAGATAGCCATGGCCGCCGCTCAGCGTCAGTCCGGCGACCCCGGTGGTCGAGATGATCCCCGCCGGTACGGCCAGGCCAAAGGCATGGGTGGCATGGTCGAGGTCGCCCTGAGTGCAGCCCGGGCCTACCCGCGCCGTGCGGGCATCCGGATCGACGCGCACGCCGTTCATCGCCGACAGGTCGATCACCAGACCGTCGTCGCAGCTCCCCAATCCTGGTCCGTTATGGCCGCCGCCACGTACCGCAACCAGCAAATTGTTGTCGCGGCCGAAATTCACCGCTGTGATTACGTCGGCGACGTCGACACAGCGGGCGATGATCAGCGGCCGCTTGTCGATCATGCCGTTGTAGAGCTTGCGGGCCTCGTCATAGCGGGCGTCGCCGGCGCGGATGACTTCGCCTCGCAGGCTTGCTGCGAATTTGGTGATGTCTTCATCGTTCATGACATTCCTCCCTGTTATTGGACCTGTCGGCCGGCCGATGAAACGCTAATCCCGTCCGCTGTTCCCGCAAATGTCACATCGTCCATTTCTGTTGCCCGATCGTTCAGAGTAGGATTAGACCGGATGGATAGTTGCTCGGGCGGCCATATTGCCGGATAGTTCGAGATGCCTGGCGGAAAAACTCGTTGTCAAAGGGAGTAGCCGATCGTTTCCGGAGGTGTAGTGCATGGATGTCCTTTCCGATGTGCTCCGAGCCGTTCGCCTCACCGGTGCGATCTATTTCGACGTTGACGCCAGCTCTCCCTGGGTCGGCGAGTCGCCGGGCACGGCCGACATTGCCGCCGCCGTCATGCCGGAGGCAGAGCACATCATTTCTTTTCATGCCGTGATGTCGGGCTCGTGCTGGGCCGCGCTGGGAGACGATTCGGTGCCACCGGTGCTCGTGAACGCCGGTGATGTCGTTGTCTTCCCCGGTGGTGTTCCGAACGTGTTGAGCTCCTCGCCGGGGGCGCGGGGCGAACCCAATATGGCGATGTATTATCGGCCGATAGACGAGAGCCTGCCGTTCGCGGTGATCCATGGTGGCGGCGGAGACGAGCGGACCCGGTTCATTTGCGGGTATCTTGGCTGCGATGCACGTCCCTTCAATCCTCTCCTGGCCGCATTGCCGGCCATCCTGTGTGCCCGCAAGCCCGCCGATGGAAGCAGTTGGGTTATCGACCTTTTTCGGCTGGCGCTGGCCGAAGGTGGCAGTGGGCGGGCGGGCTGTGAAACGATCCTCGCCAAGCTGAGCGAGCTGATGTTTGTCGAGATCATCCGCCGCCATCTCGAGACCCTCCCCGACGATTCGCGCGGCTGGCTGTCAGGCCTACGGGATCCACATGTCGGCGAGGCGCTCCGGCTCATCCACGCTCGCCCAAGGGACGAATGGACATTGGACCGGCTCGCCCGCGAAGTGGGGCTCTCGCGCACGGCGTTTGCGAGCCGCTTTACCCACTATGTCGAGGTGTCGCCCATGCACTATCTTGCTCGCTGGCGTCTGCAACTGGCAGGACGTTTGCTCGAACGGCCCGAAATGAGCATCGCGCAAGCGGGTGCCGAGGTCGGCTACGAGTCGGAAGCCGCCTTCAATCGCGCCTTCAAAAAGTTCGTCGGCATTCCACCTGGCACCTGGCGAAAGGGACGGTCGGCGTTGCTCGAGGCTCAGAGATTGTCCACTGGCGTCGTGCAATAGGAAAGAACTGGCAGGGCGTTGACGCTTCGGTCTGCGTGCAGCGTCCCAATGCTCGAAAGCCCCTGGCACAAAGCGGTAGACGATGACCGGCCGCCGCGACGCTTTCGGCGAGGCGTGTCAGGCTTCGCGCCTCAATCCTTCGCGCGCTCGACATAGGCGCCATCGGCCGTCATCACCACCACGCGGGTGCCGGCGCTGATGTGTGGCGGCACCAGGGTACGCACGCCGTTGGACAGCGTTGCCGGCTTGTAGGACGAGGACGCCGTCTGGCCCTTGGTCACCGGCTCGGTCTCGACCACCTCGAAAGTGGCGCGCTGCGGCAGTACCAGCGAGATGGCGATGCTGTTGTATTGCGAGATCTGCACCGGCATGCCTTCCACCAGATAAGGCGCCATGTCGCCGACCACGCTTTCCGGCACCGCGACCTGGTCGTAAGTCTCCGGATTCATGAAGTGAAAGCCTTCGCCGTCACGGTAGAGGAACGTGTGCTCGCGCTCCTCGACATAGGCGCGCTCGACCTGCTCGGTGGTGCGGTAACGCTCGGAAACCTTTACCCCGTCGGAGATACGCCGCATGTCGAGCTGGGTGACCGGCGTACCCTTGCCAGGATGAATGTTTTCGGCAAAGAGGATCACATAAAGCTTGCCGTCCTTTTCGACGACGTTGCCTTTGCGTAAGGAGCTGGCGATGACCTTCACGGGTTTCCATCCTGATAAAATTTGTTGGCGCAAATCGGCTGGAGAGGCCGTTGCGTGCGGCCTAGCGCATCTTGGCCGCAATCGCCAGCCCTCTGTGCAATTCCCCTGAAGCCGATGACCGCCGCCTCGCCATGGTGGACGCCGCATGTCCACGCCGACCGCCGGCCGCGGCTGATCCTGCGCAATGCCATTGCCGCCGGGATGCGCGACTGGTTCGCCCGCCGCGACTTCGTCGAGGTGGAGACATCGGCCCTGCAGGTCTCGCCCGGCAATGAAGCGCACCTGTCGGCCTTTGCCACCGAGGCGATCGGGCCGGACGGGCAGCGCCAGCCGCTCTACCTCCACACTTCGCCGGAATTCGCCTGCAAGAAGCTGCTTGCCGCCGGCGAGGAGCGCATCTTCAGCCTCGGGGCTGTCTGGCGCAACCGCGAGCGCGGCCCCTTGCACCATCCTGAGTTCACCATGCTCGAATGGTACCGCGTCGGCGAGACCTATGAGAGCCTGATGCGCGACTGCGCCGAGCTCGTAGCGCTGGCGGCCGAACGGGCCGGAGCGAAGCGTTTTAGCTTCCGCGGCCGTGAAGCCGATCCGTTCGCCGAGCCGGAACGGTTGAGCGTCGCCGAAGCTTTCATGCGCCATGCCGGCATCGATCTGCTGGCGACGGTTGCAGCCGACGGCAGCACCGACCGCGCGGGGTTGCATGCCGCCCTGGTCCAGGCCGGATTGCGGACCGCGCCCGACGACAATTGGGCCGACCTGTTCAGCCGGGTGATGGTCGAAAAAATCGAGCCGGCGCTGGGGCAGGGGCGCAACACCATTCTTTTCGGATATCCGATCTCGGAGGCGGCATTGGCCCGGCCGAGCGCCGACAATCCGCGCACCGCCGAGCGCTTCGAGCTCTATTGCTGCGGCGTCGAACTCGCCAACGCCTTTGGCGAGTTGACCGATCCGGCCGAGCAGCGCCTGCGCTTTGCCGCCGAAATGGATGAGAAGCAGCGTGTCTATGGCGAACGCTATCCGATCGACGAGGACTTCCTCGCCGCGCTCGCCATCATGCCGCAGGCGAGCGGCGCGGCGCTCGGCTTCGACCGGCTGGTGATGCTCGCCACCGGCGCGCTCAGGATCGAGGACGTGATCTGGACGCCGGTGGCCGCTTCCTGAGGGATTGTCGATCTCGCTCGCCGTTCATCCGCCTGCGGCCTGCGGTCCTGTTTGGGCGCTTGATGCACCCGGTTTGCCCGCTTCTCCCATTGCAGAAGCGGCATCGGGACAATAGATGGTGCAGCAGCGGCTGCCCTTCAGCCGGCCGGAAATAACAGGATCATGCGCATGACCGATACGCTCGACGCAGCGAAACTGACCGATCGCGTCGCGGCCCTGGTCGAGGCTGCCAAACGGGCCGGCGCCGATGCCGCCGATGCCGTTGCGGTACGCGGCCGCTCGACCAGCGTGTCGGTGCGGCTTGGCAAGGTCGAAGGCACAGAGGCGTCCGAGAGCGAGGACGTCTCGCTGCGCGTCTTCGTCGGCAGACGGGTAGCGAGCGTTTCGGCAACGGCGGCATCCGACCCCAATATGCTGGCCGAGCGCGCGGTCGCCATGGCCAAGGTGTCCCCCGAGGATCCCTATCAGGGCCTCGCCGACCCGGCCTTGCTGGTCAAGAAACCGCGCGACCTCGATCTGTTCGACGCCACCGAGGTGTCGGCGGACCAGTTGAAGGAAGCAGCGCTTGCCGCCGAAGCGGCGGCGCTTGCCGTCAAGGGCGTCACCAATTCGGCCGGCAGTGGCGCCAGTGCCGGGCTTGGCGGCCTGGTGCTCGCCACCTCGCACGGCTTCGTCGGCCATTACGTCGCCTCGCGTTTTTCACGCTCGACCAGCGTGATCGCCGGCGAGGGCACCGGCATGGAGCGCGACTACGAATTCTCCTCGCGCCAGCATTTTTCCGATCTCGACCTGCCGGAAGACATCGGCCGCAAGGCCGGTGAGCGCGCCGTCCGCCGCATTGGCGCGCGCAAGGCGGCGACCGGGCCTGTCGACGTGGTGTTCGATCCGCGTGTGGCGCGCGGCATTGCCGGCCACCTTGCCGGTGCCATCAATGGCGCCGCGGTCGCGCGCAAGACCAGCTTTCTCCGCGACATGATGGGCAAGAAGGTGGCTTCGGCCGCAATCACCGTCACCGACGAGCCGCTCCGGCGCCGTGGACAGGCCTCGCGCCCGTTCGACGGCGAAGGCGTCGAGGGCGAAAAACTGTTCATGGTCGACAAGGGCGTGCTCAACCACTGGTTCCTGTCGACTTCGGCGGCTCGGGAACTCGGCCTCGTCACCAATGGGCGCGGCTCGCGCAGCGGCTCGTCGGTCTCGCCGTCGTCGACCAATCTCGCCATCGAGCCCGGGGAAAATACGCCGGAAGAGCTGATCAAGTCGCTCAAGACCGGCTTCTACGTCACCGAAGTGTTCGGCCAGGGCGTCGACATGGTGACGGGCGAATATAGCCGCGGCGCTTCCGGCTTCTGGATCGAAAATGGCGAGCTGGCCTATCCCGTCGCCGAGGTGACCATCGCCTCCAATCTGAAGACGATGTTCCTCAACATGGTTCCGGCGAGCGATCTCGACCGCAATTTCGGCACTGCCGCGCCCACGCTTTTGATCGAAGGAATGACCCTTGCCGGAGCTTGACCCGGCCGTCTCGGCCGGCGCTACTGAAGACCTGCAGCTGTTGCGCGATGCCGCCCGCGAGGCGGGGCTCATCGCCATGCAGTACTTCAACAACAATCCGCAGGTGTGGATGAAGGGCGGCACCTCGCCGGTCAGCGAAGCCGATCACGCCGCCGACAAATATCTGCGCGAGACCTTGCTGGCGGCCCGGCCGGATTATGGCTGGCTGTCGGAGGAAACCGTAGACGACCCGGTAAGGCTCATCGCGCGCCGCACCTTTGTCGTCGATCCGATCGACGGCACGCGCGGCTTCCTCGAAGGGCTGCCCACATGGTGCGTCAGCGTCGCTGTGGTCGAGAACGGCCGAACGCTTGCCGGCGTGCTCGACTGCCCGGCGAAGGGCGAAATCTATTGGGCGCTGCCGGGCGAGGGCGCGTTCCTGAATGGCAGGCGCATCAGCGTGCGTCCGCCGTCGGGAACGGCCGAAATCGCCGGACCGAAGGCGATGATCGACCTGATGCCGGCGAAATGGCACAAACGGCTGAAGCGCGTGCTCTATATTCCTTCGCTCGCCTACCGGCTGGCGATGATCGCCGGCGGCCAGCTCGATGCCACCTTCGTCAAGGCCAACGCGCATGACTGGGACATCGCCGCGGCCGATCTCATCCTGCGCGAGGCAGGCGGCGCCTTGCTCGATCGGCATGGCCGCGCGCCGCTCTATGCCGGCGAAGTGATCCGTCACGGACCGCTCGCCGCCGGCAGCGGCGAACTCCTCGCCGTGCTCGCCGGCGTCATCGCCGGGCTGGACAATTGACCACTATCAATAGTTCCAAAGTCGGCGGCTTTGGTCTAGACCTGTCCCAAACTCACGATATGTGAAGGATCGACATGGCCGCTGAAGACGGAAAGAAACAGCTTTTGCACCTGGTGTTCGGCGGCGAACTCAAGAAGCTGGGCGGCACCGAATTCCGCGATCTCGACGCGCTCGATATTGTCGGCATCTATCCGGACTATCAATCGGCGCACGCCGTCTGGAAGGCCAAGGCGCAAGCTAGCGTCGACAATGCCCATATGCGCTATTTCGTCGTTCACCTGCACCGCCTGCTCGACCCCGAAAACAAGGCTGTCGGTTGACATCGATGAACCATGAAGCGGTCAAGCGATCAGCCCCGCGGTCGGCGGTCAGACGTCGCAAGCCGAAGACGTTCTGGCGCAAGATCCGCGAACCGCTGGCGCAGTCGCGATTCGTCAAGAATGCGCTTGCCGCGCTGTTTGCGTATTTCGTCCGCCTTGTCCGCTTGACCAACCGCATGGTTGACGGATCGGCCAAGTTTTCCGGCGGCGCCTATGCGCAGCTCGAGCCTGGCATCATCGCGCTCTGGCACGGCCAGCACCTGCTGACCCCGGCCTACTATCCCAAGGGACGGCCGCTGGTTGCCATGGTATCGCGCAGCGCCGATGCCGAGCTCAACGCGCTGATGGTCGAGAAATTCGGCATCGAGGCGGTGCGCGGCTCTGGCGGGCGCGAAAGCGCAAGGCATCTCGACAAGGGCGGGGCCAAGGCGCTCATCGCCCTCAAAAAGTCGCTCGCCACCGGCAAGAATGTCGCCATGATTGCTGATATTCCCCACGGCACGTCGCGCGATGCGGGGCTCGGCGTCGTCCTTCTGGCGCGGCTGTCCGGCCGGCCGATCCTGCCTGCCGCGATAGCCACCAGCCGCCGCAAGGTGATCGAGGGCAGCTGGGACAAGACGACGATCAACTTGCCCTTCGGCCGCTCCTCGATTGTCGTCGGCACGCCTGTCTTCGTGCCGGCCAACGCCGACGCCGCGGAAATGGAACGCAAGCGCCAGGAGGTCACGGCCTCGCTCAATGCCGCGACCGCCGAGGCCTATCGCCTTGTGGACGGTTCGAAATGAGTATGCGCTGGGCCCGCGCCTTCCTGACGGCCTACCGCTTCGCCGGGGCCGCCGCTTACCCGCTGGTCGGACCTTACGTCGCCTGGCGCACTTCCAGAGGCAAGGAGGACCGCATTCGCCGGCGTGAACGCTACGGCGTCGCCGGACGCGAGCGTCCCGAAGGCCCGGTGATCTGGATCCATGCAGCCAGCGTCGGCGAGACCATCGCCGTCGTGCCGCTGGTCGAGAGCATTCTCGATTACGGCGTCAACATCGTGCTGACGACGGGCACGGTCACCTCGGCGCAGGTCGCCGAAGAACGGCTGGGCGACCGCATCATCCACCAATATGTGCCGCTCGACCTCAAGCCGGCGGTCAGCCGCTTCCTCGACCATTGGCAGCCGGACCTGGCGATCATCGCCGAATCGGAGATCTGGCCGATGACCATCCTGGAACTCGGCGCCCGCCGCGTGCCGCAGGTTCTGGTCAACGGCAGGCTGTCCGACCGCTCCTTCAAGTCCTGGAAGAAGCGCGCCAACATTGCCGAAGCATTGTTCGAAAATCTTGCCCATGTCGTCGCCCAGTCGGATCTCGATGGCGAGCGCTTCCTGTCGCTCGGCGCCCGGCCGGTCACCGTATCCGGCAATCTCAAGGTCGACACCGCGCCGCCGCCGGCCGACGAGCGGGCGTTGGCGGCGCTGAAACGCCAGATCGGCGGTCGCCCGACCTGGGCGGCGACCTCGACCCATGACGGCGAAGAGGCGGTCGCCGCCGAAGTTCACGCCATGCTGCACAAGCGCCACCACGGGCTTTTGACGATCATCGTGCCGCGCCATCCCGATCGCGCCGGGCAGCTGGCCGCCCAGATTTCCGGCATGGGCCTGAAGCTGGCGCAGCGCAGCAAGGGCGACAGGATCACCGCCGACACCGATATTCTGCTCGGCGACACGATCGGCGAGATGGGGCTTTATCTGAGGCTGACAGAAATTGCCTTTGTCGGCCGTTCGCTGACTTCCGAGGGCGGCCAGAACCCGCTGGAACCAGCCATGCTGGAGACGGCGGTGCTTGCCGGCCGCAACGTCCAGAATTTTCGCGAGGCCTATCAGCGCCTGCTCGATAGCGGCGGCGCCAAGCTGGTGCGCGACCGCGATATGCTGGCCGGCGCCGTTAATTTCCTTTTGACCAACGAGGCGGCCCGCCATGAGATGATGGCGGCGGGTGCGGCGACGGTCGACGAGATGCGCGGTGCGCTGGCGCATACGCTCAGGTCGCTCGAGCCCTATATCCAGCCGCTGGTCGTCAAGTCGCGCCTGAAGGGCGCGAACGGGCGCTGACGTGACCTCGGAAGCGCCACCCTTCTGGTGGGAAGAGCCGGACTGGCGGGTCACGGCGCTGTCGCCGCTTTCCGTCATCTATGCGCTTGTCGCCGGTCGCCGCATGCGGCACGCGCCGCGCGAAAAGGTCGAGGCGCCGGTGCTCTGCGTCGGCAACTTCACCGTCGGCGGCACCGGCAAGACGCCGGTGGCGATCGCGCTGGCCGAGCAGGCCAGGCGCATGCAGCTCAATCCGGGCTTCCTGTCGCGCGGCCATGGCGGCTCCTTCGCGCAGCCGCATATCGTCGATCCGCACCACGACGCCGCCAAGCATGTCGGCGACGAGCCGCTGCTTCTGGCCGAACACGCGCCGGTCGCGGTGACGCCGAACCGGGCCGCCGGCGCCAGGCTTCTGCTGGAGAAGCTCGGCTGCGATTTCTTGATCATGGATGACGGTTTTCAGAGCGCGCGCATCCACATCGACTATGCGCTGGTCGTTGTCGATGCGCGCCATGGCATCGGCAATGGCCGCGTCATCCCCGGCGGGCCCCTGCGGGCGAACATCGTCGACCAGCTGGTCTTCACCAGCGCCTTGCTGAAGATGGGCGAGGGCACCGCGGCCGACACGGTCGTTCGCCAGGCAGCGCGCGCCGGCAGGCCGATCTTCGAGGCGCATACCGCGCCGAGCAGCAAGGTGACGCTGGCCGGCAGGCGTTTCCTGGCGTTCGCCGGCATCGGTCATCCCGATAAGTTTTTCGACACGGTAAGCGAGGCCGGCGGCGAGCTTGCGCTGACCAAATCGTTTCCTGACCATCATTTCTATGGCGAGGACGAGCTTGCCGAATTGGCGGCGACGGCGCGTAAAGCCGGGGTTGGCCTCATTACCACCGCCAAGGACGCTGCCCGCCTGCGTCACGGCGCGGCGCCGCCGGAATTCCTCGACGGGCTCGATGTGCTGGAGATCGACACCGTCTTCGAGCTCGACCATGTGCCGCAACGCATCATCGACGAGACGCTGGATGCCTGGCGGCAGCGCCGGCTGAGGGGCTGACCAGCAGCTTGAGCACCGAGGCGATGTAGGACTGAAATTTGCAGCTTTCCGCCGGTCGAGCGTATTTTGTTCCTGCTTTGTGCCGGCAGCTATGCTAGTAATTTGGGTACGGTGATGATTCGCCGGTGACCCGCCCTCGAGCCCGAGGCGGTTTTTTTATTTCAAGATAGCCTCTAAGGTTTCGGTGTTGCCGGCCTGACACCGCGGCAGAGGGCGCAGGATCGCAACGGGGCGGCTTTCATTGCGCTGGACTAGCGTCGGCGGCGCAGTTCCGGATGCGCTTCGATCTCGCGGCGCAGCGAGGCGGCGGCGTTCACATAGGGTTCCTGCCTGGCGACACTCCAGTATTTGAGCTCGTCGAGCGGGATGCTCTCGCCGGTCACCGCGCAGCGCACGAAGGCGCCGGGGCTGGTCACCTGGAAGTCGCCATCGAGATAGCGGATGCGGGCTTCCTTGCCGCCGGGACCTTCGAAACGGTTCATCATGGGGTGGTGCCGAAATTCATGACGATGTCATCGCCACAAATTGCGGCGAGGTCAAGCTCGGTTGGCCTTGCCTGGTTCTGTTTCTGGTGGCACTTGCTCGAACAAGCCGGCAAACCGGATGCCAATGCATGTCGCGCAAAAGTGTGCAGCGGTTTTGCGATAACGACATGCATAAACACAAGAACCTGAAGCACGTCGCATCAGGCCGGTCGAACGCGACGCGCCTTAGGCATCTCATTCCTCGGCGATGATAAACTCTTCGATCTTCTCCGCTGGCAGCCCGGCCTGGACCGCGATGCGCCGGGCGAGTTCGGCGGCGGCGGCGCGCGGGCGCCCCAGCGGCCGGTCGAGCCAGTAAGATATCGGGCTCAGCGCACTGCGCTCGTCTACGGCGACGATGCGGCCCGATTTCAATTGGTCCACCGTCAACGGCGGACGTGCCAGCGCAATACCGAGCCCGTGCGCGGCGGCGTCGAGCACGAGGTTGTAGTCCTCGAAACGGCGGTCGTGCGGCCGCGGCCGATAGTCCATCTCCTGCGCCGCAAACCAGGCGCGCCAGGCTGAAGCGTCGGAATCATTGATCACCGGAAATTCGAGCAGTCGGGCGGGATCTCCGCGACCGATCTCCCTGGCCAGTCCCGGCGAGGCGACCGGGAACACATATTCTTCGAAAAGCTGCACCGAGATCCGGCCCGGAATGCGACCGCGCCCGCAGCGGATCGACAGGTCGATGCCCTCGTCGGCAAGATCGCCTTGGCGGATGTCGACGTCGAGCACGATGCGCAGCTTGGACGGGTGGTTCTCCAGCGCCGCCATGCGTGGCATCAGCCACAGCCCGCTGACCGATGGGATCGAGGTCAGCCGCACCACCGCCGTGCCGCGCGGCTCAACCCAGCGATCCGAATTGCTGGCGATCAGGGCGAAGGCTTCGGCGGTGCGCAGATGCAGGCGGTTGCCCTCGATGGTCAGCGAGACGCCGCGCGCGCCGCGATCGAAGACTTTCAGCCCGAGCCAGCCCTCGAGCTTGGCGATCTGCCGGCTGACGGCGCCATGGGTGATGTTGAGCTTCTCGGCCGCCGCCGAAAAGCTGCCGGTCCGCGCCGCGGCGTCGAAGGCGCGCAGCGTTTCGAGCGGCAGCAACGAGTCTGAGCTGTGATCCATAGTCACAGGTGATCCTCGATTTGTTCGTTTGTCAACCGACCTGCAATAGCGTTTCTTTACTTCATGGCATTGGATCGCGAGGACACCCAGATGAGCGCTTACACCGGCACGTTGAATACGACACAGCGCATGGATGTCACGGCTGCCATCGCGGTGGCGCTGACGGTCGTCGGCTGGGCCTCCGCCTTTCCGGCGATCCGCGCCGGCCTTGCCGCCTTCGGGCCGCTGGAACTTGGCGCGCTGCGCTTTGCCATCGCCGCGGTTCCGGCGGCGATCTTCCTCGCGGTCAAGCGGCCGGCACTGCCCAGGCTCGATGAACTCTGGCGCTTTGTCTTCGGTGGTGCCGTCTTCGTCGCACTCTACACGGTGATGCTCAATTTCGGCGAGCTGACCGTTTCGGCCGGTGCGGCCGGCTTCATCATCAATGTCAGCCCGATCTTCACCGCCATCATGGCGATGGCGCTGCTCGGCGAACGCTTCTCGGGCCTGGCCTGGGCCGGCACATTCCTGTCCTTCGCCGGTATCGGCATCATCGCCATGGGCGAGGGGCAAGGGCTGCATTTCAACAATGGTGCGCTGCTTGTCCTCGGCTCGGCGCTGTGCTCGGCCGTCAACACCATCGTCCAGAAGCCGCTGTTTGCCCACCATCACCCGCTGACGATCTCGGCCTCGAATATGGTGCTTGGCGCGCTCTGCCTGTCGCCGTTCCTGCCGAGCGGTCTGGCGCAGGCGGCGGTCGCCGATACGGCCGGGCTCGGCGCGGTCATCTTTCTCGGCATCGTGCCCAGCCTGATCGCCTATGCCGCGTGGGCAACAGCACTTTCCCGGCTGCCGGCGGCGCGTGCCTCGAACTTCCTCTATCTGGTGTCGCCGATGGCGACGCTGATCGGCTTCTTCTGGCTGGGCGAGGTGCCGACGCTGCTCGGCATAATCGGCGGGGCGCTGGCGCTGGGCGGCGTCATTGTGGTGAATTTGAAGAGATAAGCAAAGGGTTTGGGGCTATGCCTGACTCGAAAAGAGCCGCTGTACAGCGGCTCTTTTCGTACCCCCACCCCGCTGCTTCGCAGCGACCCTCCCCACAAGGGGGAGGGTAAGCTCCTCGCCAGGCGTCGGCGGGTAGGCTCCCTACCTCCCCCTTGTGGGGAGGTCGGACCGAAGGTCCGGGTGGGGGCTGCGCCCTGCGAGTTTCTCACCGCCGCCCGAACAACCGCTCAATATCCGCGAGCTTGAGCTCGATATAGGTCGGGCGGCCATGGTTGCAGGTGCCGGAGCCCGGCGTCGCCTCCATCTGCCGCAGCAGCGCATTCATCTCTTCCGGTTTGAGCAGGCGGCCGGAACGCACCGAGCCGTGGCAGGCCATGGTCGCGGCTATTTTGTCCAGCCGCTCCTTCAGCGTGTCGACCGTGTCGTTGTCGGCGATCTCGTCGGCGAGATCGCGCACCAGCTGCTGGACGTTGGTCTCGCCGAGCATCGACGGCGTCTCGCGCACCGCGACGGCGCCGGGGCCGAAGCGCTCGATGCCGAGGCCGAAGCGGGCCAGCGTCTCGGAGTGGATGGCAAGCCGTTCGGCGTCTTCTTCCGGCAGATCGACGATCTCGGGCAGAAGCAGCATCTGCGACGGCACCGCGCGTGAGTGGAGGGCGTTCTTCAAGGCCTCGTAGACCAGCCGCTCATGCGCCGCGTGCTGGTCGACGATGACCAGCGAATCCCTGGTCTGGGCGACGATATAATTCTCATGCACTTGCGCGCGCGCCGCGCCCAGCGCCGTGCCGAGCAGCGTTTCCGCCGCTTCGTTTTGCCCGGCGCGCGCATCGGCGCTGTGCAGCGGCCCGGCGTCGAAGGCCGCCTGCTCGTCCTCGCCGAACCCGTCGCCCATATCGAGCGGCCGCTGCGGCGAACGGGCAGGATCGAACCCGGAAAAGCCCGATGCCCGATAGGCGGCCTCGTAGCTGCGGTGACCGTTGGCCGGGCCGCCATGCGCATAGGATGCGGCGCCTGGCCGGAACGCCGCCATCATGCCGGCGGCCCCGGTGGTGGCGGCGCGGATGCCGGCGTTGGCCAGCGCTTCGCGGATAGCGCCGACGATCAGCCCGCGCACCAGCCCCGGGTCGCGGAAGCGCACGTCTGCCTTGGCCGGATGGACGTTGACGTCGACGATCGCCGGATCGAGCGTCAGGAACAGCACGGTGACGGCATGGCGGTCGCGCGGCAGCACGTCGGCGAAGGCGCCGCGAATGGCGCCGGCGATCAGTTTGTCACGCACCGGGCGGCCGTTGACGTAAGCGTATTGCTGCAGCGCGTTGGCGCGGGTGAAGGAGGGGACCGAGACATGGCCGGCGAGATGCACGCCGTCCCGCATCGCGTCGATGGCGATCGCATTGTCGGAAAAGTCGGCGCCCATCACCTGCGCCACCCGGCGCAGCCGGCCTTCCGGGCTGTCGTCGGTCGCCGGCAGTTCCAGCGTCGAGCGGTCCGGGCCGGCCAGGGTGAAGCGCACGGCGGGAAAGGCGATGGCGATGCGCTTGACCACGTCGCCGGTGGCCGAGCTTTCGGCGCGCTCGCCCTTCATGAATTTGAGCCTTGCGGGCGTGGCGAAGAACAGGTCGCGCACCTCGACCGTGGTTCCGCGATTGGCCGCCGCCGGCCGGACCGCGGAGACGCGGCCGCCGTCGATGCCGATCTCGGCGGCGTTTTCACTGGACGCGGTGCGCGAGCGGATCGACAGCCGCGCCACCGAGCCGATTGACGGCAAAGCCTCGCCGCGAAAGCCGAGCGAGCGGATGTCGTGAATGTCGTCGGCGAGCTTGGAGGTGCAATGGCGCGCAATTGCCAGCGCCAGTTCTTTTTCCGGAATGCCCGAGCCGTCGTCGCTGACGCGGATCAGGTTCAGCCCGCCGCCGGCGGTGACGATCTCGACACGGCTTGCACCGGCATCGAGCGCGTTCTCGACCAGTTCCTTGACCACGCTTGCCGGACGCTCGATGACTTCGCCGGCGGCGATCTGGTTGATCATCGTTTCGGAAAGCTGGCGGATGGGCATGGGGCACTATAGGCGGATTCGTGGTCGATGCGAGAGGGGGAGAATAGCGTTGACCGTAGCAAGGCAGTGAGACTGCTCCGTTGCTCCGCCAGAGGGGGGTGCTGTCCCGCCACGATGTAGAGATAGGAATATTGTTGAAGTGAATGGGCTTGGCCCCCAATTGACTTATTAGAATTAGTCGGGCGAAGGCCAAAATCCGAAGCGAATGGCCGTTGGAGGCGACATTTGGACGTCATCCTAGATTACTTGATGGTAAATTTCGCTCGATGGATACAGCGTCGAAAGAGTCGTATTGCGAGAATAATTTGGTTTACTATTTGGACGGTTATTTCGATATTGCTAACAGTTTTTCTATTTTATCTCCTGTATATTCGAAACCTGACCATATAGTTTCGTGTTTCTACCACTGCGCCGCAGGTGCCGCCGCAGGCTCGATCGCGGACACCCTCGATGCGGATCTCGGGGGCACTGTCGCCCAATGCGAGGCGCGAGCGGATCGATAGCGGCGCTGCCGAGCCCATCGACGAAGCCTCGCCTCGAACGGCTTGCGCTTGCGTCGAGTCGTTCTCGAGGAAATCCACGCAGATAACCGCGACCGTGCATTCAAGTCATGAGCTTGGGCAGCGCTGCCGACAGTGCATCGACGGCAAGGCGGACTTTCATCGGCAGATGAGGCGTCTGCAACCACAGGGCATGAACGTCGTAGAGAAACCGGGATTGTTCCGGCAACAGCGGGACAAGTGCGCCCGCCTGGATGCGCTGGCGAACCATCCAGTATGGCAGCCACGCGAGCCCCATGCCGGCGGCCGCGGCATCGGCGATGGCATCGAGGTCGTCGAGCCGCAATCTGCTGACTGGCCTGACCTCAATCGCGGGGTGGCCATTGCGCGGAAACAGCCAAGGCTGAACGGCACGCCCGGAACGGCGGTAGATGATCGCGTGATGGCTGCCGAGGTCATCTATTTCATGTGGCTCGCCGTGCCGGTCGAGGTAGGGCGGGGACGCGCAGACGACCATGTGCTGGCGCGCGATGCGACGCGCCATCAGCCCGGCCTGGTCCTCCAGGTCGCCCGTTCTAATGGCAAGATCGCAGCCGTCTTCGGCGAGGTCGGCGAGCGTGTCGCTGAACGATAGGTCAAGTTCCAGCGCCGGATATTGCTGCGCAAGCCCGAACAGGATCGGGGCAACGCAGCGCCGGCCGAAATGCACCGGCATGAGGACACGCAGCTTTCCGCGCGGTTCGGCAAGCTGGTCGGCGGCGAGTGCATCCGCGGCCTCCGCTTCGGCAAGCACCAGCCGGCAGCGTTCATAATAGGCGCGCCCGAAATCGGTCAGGCTTTGGCGGCGCGTGGTCCGGTTGATGAGACGCACGCTCAGGCGCTCCTCGAGAAACCGGACATGCTTGCCGACCATCGGCCCGGACAGATCGAGAGCCGCCGCCGCGGCTGCGAACGAGCCCAGGTCGACGGCTTTGACGAACACGGCCATGCTCGTAAGGCGATCCATATTCAAAACCTACAGTTTCTGCTGATCTACTCAAGCGGCTATTTATCCGCCTGATGAGCGCTGGCATAGCTGATTCAGTTCAAATATTTTGGAGTTGTGACCGATGGCACGTGTCGTTCGCTTTCATGAGCTCGGTGGTCCCGAGGTCCTGCGCATCGAGAATGTTGACACGCCTGCGCCCGCGAGCGGTGAGATTCAGATCCGCGTCAAGGCGTTGGGTATAAACCGCGCCGAGGCGCTGCTGCGTTCGGGGACCTACATCCAGACCGCGCCGTTGCCTTCCGGTCTTGGGCTCGAGGCGGCGGGTATCGTCGAGATGGTCGGCGAAGGCGTGGACGGGTTTGCGCCTGGCGATGCCGTCAGCATCGTGCCGCCATTATCGATGGCCCGCTGGCCTGCCTATGGTGAGATTGCCACATACCCCGCCGAGCTCGTCGTCAAGCATCCACCATCGCTGAGTTGGGAAGAAGCCGCCGCAGCGTGGATGCAATATCTCACCGCCTACGGTGCGCTGATCGACATTGCCAAATTCCAAAGCGAGGACTTTATTGTCATTACCGCGGCCTCGAGCAGCGTCGGACTTGCCGCGATCCAGATCGCCAACATGATTGGCGCGATCCCGATCGCGGTCACACGGACATCCGCCAAGAAGCGGGCTTTGCTTGAGTTCGGCGCGGCCCACGTCATCGCCTCGGCAGAGGAGGACCTGGAAGCCAGGCTGAAGCGAATCGCCGGCCCGGACGGCGTGCGCGTGGTGTTCGATGCCGTCGGCGGCCCTATCTTCGAGCCACTGACGGCAGCGATGGCACCGGGTGGCATTCTCATCGAATATGGCGGCTTGAGCCTCGACCCGACACCCTTTCCGCTACCTGCAGTGCTGGCAAAGACACTGACGCTGCGCGGTTATCTCGTCCATGAGATCGTGCGCGATCCGGTCCGGCTGCAGGCCGCCAAGGCGTTCATCCTTGACGGACTGAGCTCGGGTTCGCTGAAGCCGGCAATCGCCAGAACCTTTCCGTTCGACCAGATCGTCGAGGCGCACCGCTATCTCGAATCGAACGAGCAATTCGGCAAGATCGTCGTGACGGTTTGACCGGGCATTTATCGGCCTCACGCCTGCGCCGCCAGCCAGTCCCGCACCTTGCGGGCGTTGTCGCTGAGTTCGCGGTTCTTCGACCAGATGACATGAAAGCCCTTGCCGGTCGTCATCGTGTGGCCGGTGACGCGCACCAGCAGCCCTGATGCCAGCAGCCGCTCGGCGAGGTGACCCCAGCCGAGCGCGATGCCTTGCCCTTCCATGACTGCCTGGATCACCAGCGCATAGTCGTTGATGCGCAAGCCGCGTCCGGCATCGGCGATGTCGACACCGGCCGAGGCGAACCATTCGTCCCAGCTCGCGGCCTCGCGAAACGGCTCTTCAAGATGGATAAGGCGGTGCGATTGAAGGTCCGCGACACGCTCCGGCAGCCCGAACCGTGCCACATAACTAACGCCGGCAACGGGGAATATCACCTCATCGGCCAGCGGCAGCGAATGATAATCCGGCCATTCCTTGGGCTCGCCGCCGCGCACGCCGAGCGGGATGTCTTCGGCGATGATGTCGAGATCGCGGTCGGCGGTCTGGATGCGCAGGTCGATGCCCGGCAATTCGTCGCGAAACTGCTGCAGGCGCGGCATCATCCAGAACGAGGCGAAGGCGGTCGAGGCGGCGAGCGTCACATGCGCACCGACGGCGATCTGGCGCAGATCCTCCGCCGACTTGCGAATGTGCGACAGGCCGAGCGAGACGTCGGCATGGAAGCGGTCGCCGGCCTCGGTCAGGCTGACTTGCCGGTGGCGGCGCTGGAAGAGTTTCGCGCCGAGCTGCTCTTCGAGCCCGCGGATCGCATAGGAGACGGCAGCCTGCGTCATGCCGAGCTCGCGCCCGGCGGCGGTAAAGCTCGACAGCCGCCCGGCGGCCTCGAAAACGATCAGGCTGCCGGCTGACGGCAGCAGGTGGCGCAAGCTTCGCATAAGCTGAGCTTATACAAGAGATCAGGATTTTCCAGCGTCACAGCCGCATTTTGTCTGGCTAGATTGGTCACCAACAGGAATATGGAGCCTTCATGAACGCACCGGCCGTTGAAGTGAGCGAACACACCAACCGCCGCAGCGGTGGCCGCCTGGGGCGCAAGGCGCTGCGGGGCGCGCCCATAGCGTCGTTTCCAACCCTGGTCCGCCAGATTCCCGTCTATCAGATGGTTCCGGACGAGGCGGTTGAGCTGATCCACCAGGAGTCGCTCTCCATCCTCGAAGAAGTGGGATGCGAGTTCCGCGACGATGAGGCGATCGCAATGTGGAAGGCGGCGGGCGCCGATGTCTCGGAGACAAGGGTCCGGATCGACCGCGCCCTGCTGATGGAGCTCATCTCGAAGGTCCCGTCGGAGTTCACGCTCAATGCGAGGAATCCCCAGCGTTCCGTACGTGTGGGTGGAAACAACTCCGTCTTCGTGCCGATGTACGGGGCGCCTTACGTGCGCGACCTCGACAACAACAGGCGCTACGGCACACTCGCCGACCTCAACAATTTCCACAAGCTCGCCTACATGGCGCCGGCGCTGCATTCGTCGAGCTCGATCATCTGCGAGCCGATGGAAATCGCGGTGCCGAAACGTCACCTCCACATCATCCATTCGGCGCTGAAGCACTCCGACAAGCCGTTCATGGGCATCGTGACCTCCAAGGATCGAGCCGAAGACACGATGGCGATGGCAGGCATCGTGTTCGGCGAGGACTATGTCCGCGACAACCCGGTCCTGGTGTCGATCACCAACTGCAATTCGCCGCTGGTGTGGGACGCCACCATGCTGGACGCGATGAAAGTCTATGCGCGCCACAACCAGCCGCTGATCCTCGCCCCCTTCGCCCTTTGCGGCGCCTCGACTTCGGCCTCTGCCGTCGGTGCGGTCGCGCAGGTCAATGCCGAAGCGCTGGCGGGCGTCGCGTTCACACAGCTCCTGCGTCCGGGTTCGCCGCAGATCTACGGACAGTTCATGGTGACGGTCGACATGAAGACCGGCGCTCCCATGGGCGGCACGCCGGAGGCGGCCCAGATGATGTATCTCATGGGCGCGCTGGCGCGGAAGTATCGTCTGCCGTGGCGCACGTCCGGTTTCCATGTCGGCTCGAAGCTGAACGACGCCCAGGCGGGCTACGAGGCGAACATGCTGATGCATGCCGCCATCCTTGCCGGCGCCAACTACATCTGGCACTCTGCCGGTTGGCTCGAGGCCGGCCTGACCTGCGGCTATTCGAAATTTGCCACCGACTGCGAGCAGCTTGTCGGCTGGTACAAATATGCTGGCGGGCTGCCATTCGACGATTTCAAGGAGGCTATGGCGGCTATCCGCGAGGTCGGACCACAGGGCCATTTCCTCGGCACCCAGCACACGCTTGAACATTTCGAGTCCGCCTTCTTCATACCGAGCATCATGGACTTCAATTCGTTCGAACAGTGGAAGGCGGAAGGAGCAAAGGACCACGACACCCGCGGCCGCGAGAAAGCGCGCAACATGCTCGCCGATTATGAGGAGCCGAAGCTCGATGAGGGCATCGCCGATGGTCTCAAAGATTTGATTGCGCGGCGCGAGGAGAAACTGCCGGACAGCGTTAGTTGATCACGGGCGAAGACCCGATGCGAACCATAAGGGAGGAAAAAATGACACTCTTCAGAAGCAACGGCGATCGCGTACCGAGCGCCATCGAAGCAATGGCCAGCGAGGCGCGCGCCGGTCGCGTCGACCGGCGGGAGTTTCTGGCCCTGGCAAGCGCTTTCGGCGCATCGACGGCCCTTGCCTACGGCATGATTGGACTTGCCGTGCCGGAGCGGGCTTTGGCTGAAGAGCCGAAGAAAGGCGGAACGCTGCACGTTTCGATGTCGGTGAAGGCGCAAAAGGACACGCGCACCTACGACTGGGTGGAACTTGCGAACATTTCACGCTGCTGGCTCGAGCCGCTTGTCCGCTACACCCGCCAGTTCACATTCGAGCCGGTTCTGCTCGAAAGCTGGGAGGTCAACGACGACGCCACCGAATACGTGCTGCACGTGCGCAAGGGCATCGCCTGGAACAACGGCGATGCTTTCAACGCCGATGACGTGGCCTACAATCTGACGCGCTGGTGCGAGAAGGCGGCCGCCGGCAATTCGATGGCCGCGCGCGTCGGTGCGCTGATCGATGCAAAGACCGGCAAGGCCAGGGAAGGGGCGATCACCAGGGTCGACGACAACACGGTGAAGCTGAAGCTGAACGAGCCGGACATCTCGCTGATCCCGAACTTCACCGACTATCCGGCGCTGGTGGTCCATCGCAACTTCGACGCCGACGGCGCCAATCCGATTGAGAAGCCGATTGGCACCGGGCCGTTCGAACTGGTGTCTTATGCGGTCGGCCAGAAAGCGGTCGTCAAACGTCGTGAGAATGGCAAATGGTGGGGCGGTGAAGCGCTTCTCGACGGCGTCGAATTCATCGACTACGGAACCGATTTCAACGCCTCGATAAATGCATTCGACTCCGGCGAAATCGACCTCAACTTCGAGACGCCGGCCGACTTCATAGACATTCTCGACAAGATGGGGCTGGTCAAATCGGAGGTCGCGACAGCGACCACGCTCGTCGCCCGGACCAACATCACGAACAAGCCCTATGACGACAAGCGGGTTCGCAACGCCCTCCAGATGGCCGTCGACAACAAAGCGGTGCTCGAACTTGGCTACGCCGGGCGAGGCACTGTTGGTGAAAACCACCACGTCAGCCCGATTCATCCGGAATACTACGCGCTGCCCAAGAAGACACGCGACGCCGCGGGCGCCAAGAAGCTTATGGCCGATGCCGGGCAGGACGACTTCGAGCATGAACTGATCACCGTCGAGGACGATTGGCAAAAGAACACCGGCGACGCTATTGCCGGCCAGTTGCGCGATGCCGGGATCAAAGTGAAGCGCACCGTGCTGCCGGGGTCGACGTTCTGGAACGACTGGACGAAATACCCCTATTCGATGACCATCTGGTACATGCGCCCGCTTGGCGTACAGGTGTTGGCGCTCGGCTATCGCACCGGCGAGGCCTGGAACGAAACCGGCTACTCGAACCCTGATTTCGACGCCAAGCTCAAGCAGGCTCTTTCGCTCATCGACGTGGAAAAGCGCCGCGAGGTCATGAAGGACATCGAGCAGATCCTGCAGGATTCGGGCGTCATCATTCAGCCGTTTTGGCAGAAGCTGTTCAGCCACATGAACGAGAAGGTGAAGAACTACGGTGTCCACCAAACCTTCGAGATGGATCTCCAGAATGTCTGGCTGAACGCCTGAGTTGCCAGCAGAGGACGCGTTGCAGGATTTCATGGACCGCAAGAAAGCCGACGGGCAAGATGCGTGGTACTGATAGCTTCCGTCAGTGAACAATCGGGGACACCCATGAAACTGCCACTTTTTGTTGCCGCGCTTTCGATGGCCGTGCCGGCGGCCGCGTTTGCCGGCCCTGCTGCCAACGCCGTGAAGTTCTTTTATGTCCCGTCGGTCAAATTCGAGGCCGATGCGCAATATCGCGACCGCTTCACCGCGCCGGTAACGAAACTGTTCGAACTGAACGACAATGCGGCAAAGAACCATCCGGATGAAGTTCCTTGCATCGACTTCGCCCCAGGTCTCGATGCGCAGGACTATGACGAGAAGACCGTGGCCAAGACGCTGACGCTGGCCGAAACGCTGGACGGCGACAGCGCCGAGGTGACGGCGACGTTCAACCTTTTCCCGGAAGGCGATGAGTCCAAACGCGAAATGGTCTGGTCGTTGAAGAAGGTCGACGGCCAGTGGAAGATCGCCGACATCACCTCGAAGACCAGCGGCTGGACACTGAGTGCGCTCGAATGCCTGGCCGGGCAGCCCCCGGAGTGATGCCGTGCTCCGCTGCCGTCCCTGGGTTCTGGCGACTGCGTGCCTGCTGGCCGGATTGAGCAGCGTCGCCGCTCAGGGCCTGTTGGGCGCGCCGCCCGCAAACGCGCCGGCCGACAGTGCGGCACCCCCGCCGGCAGTGTTGCCGCCGGCAGAAAACGCGCCGGCCGCACCCGTGCAGCCGGGCTCGCCGACCGCGGTGGTGAAGCCGTTCTACGAGCATGCCGGGCTCGAGGTCGATCCGGCTCAGCGGGGCCATTTCACCGACCCGGCAAAGTCGGTGCTCGACAAGAGCGACGCGCTGCGGAAGTCGGGGCAGGGCGAGTGCCTCGATCCCAACATGGCGCTCGACAATTCCGAATACGAAAAGGCGGAGATCGACAAGAGCCTGAAGACCATCGAAGCGGTCAAGGGCGACGAGGCCAAGGTCGTCGTCGCTTTTGTCGTCTCCGGCAATCCGCACCGGCTGGAATGGAAGTTCAAAAAGATCGACGGCGACTGGAAGATATCCGACCTGCTCTCGGTGACCGGCGAATGGGCGCTCAGCCAATACCAGTGCGAGTGAGAACGGAACCGATGAAGATCAGCAACATCCGCGTCACCCACGTCAACGTCCCGCTCGATGCTCCGTTTTGGTGGACGGCTGGTCTCTACGGCGGCGCCTCGAAATCGATCATCGAGGTCGAGACGGACGAAGGCGTGGTCGGACTGGGCGAGGCGCCATGGTGGCATTTCGGCGAGGTGATCAAGGCCGAGATCGCGCCGGCGCTGATTGGCGCCGATCCGCTCGACATCGCCGATTGCGAGGCGCGCTGCGTGCCGCCCTGGCAGATTACCGCCAACACCGGCGAGAATGCAGCCACGGTGGCGTTCGGCGCCGTCGAACTGGCGCTGTGGGATATAAGAGGCAAGGTCTTCGGCATGCCGCTCTACAAGCTGCTCGGCGGCGCGGTGCGCAAGGACATTCCGTTTTCGGAATATTTCGCCTTTCGCCCCGCTCAAGGCGGAGCCGGCGGCGAGATGACCGCCGAAGCGATCGTCGACTACTGTCTCGGCATGCGAGAACAGCACGGCTCGACGATCTTCGAGGGCAAGCTGATCATGGGCGATCCCGAGCTCGAGATCAGGACAGTGCGCATGCTGCGCGAGGCGCTTGGCGATAAAGCGCAGATCAAACTCGATTCCAACATGCAGTGGTCGCTGACCACAGCGCGCTGGGTGCTGGGCGAGATCGAGCCGTTCAACATCCGCAATTACGAGGATCCGGTCGCGACCTTCGAGGAGATGGCAGCGCTGCGCCAGCATTCGCGCATTCCGTTCTCCACGCACATTCCGGATCTCAGACGGGCAGTCGCGCTCGGTGCGCCGGATTACTTCGTCTGCAATTTCGCAGCACTCGGCGGATTATCGAAAACTCTGAAATTCATCGCCGCCTGTGAGGCGATGGGCAAGGGGTTCTGGTGCTATTCGAACGATCTCGGCATCATGACATCGGCTTATCTGCACGTCGTGGCGGCAACGCCATGGATCACCGAGGCGTCGCAATCCCTGTTTCGCTGGCAGATCGGCGACGTGATCAAGGACGGCCCGTTCAAACAGATCGCCAACACGGTGCGCGTGCCGGAAGGTGACGGGCTGGGTGTCGAACTCGCCCCGGCGGCAATGAAACGCTGGTCAGCGCACTTTGCCGAACACGGGCCGATGCACCATTTCAGCGATCCGAACAGTCCCGGCCGTTACCGGCGGCTGCCGCTCAACTGATGCGAAGTGCACGTGACCGATCGATGAGAAGAGGTCCTGTCGTGGTTGCTTTATTCGCGGCGGTTTGCGTCCTGGCCTGCGCTGTCACCTGGGAGGCAGGAAGCCGCGCGGTGGCCCGCGTGCCTCAGCAAAGCTTCACGCTGCCTGTGGGGTTACCGGTGGAGCGCATCGTTCTGAAGCAGGAGGGCGCGCCCGATCTTGCCGGTTGGGTGGCGGATCGGCAGGACAGTTGCGGAACAATCGTGCTGTTACACGGACGCGGTTCAAACAAGCTGGCCATGGTTCCAAGAGCGAAGCTGCTTTTCGAAAGCGGCTACTCGATCGTGCTGTTCGATCTGTCGGGACATGGCGAAAGCGGCGGCGATATCAGAGGCTTTGGTTACATCGAACGGCAGGACGCCAGCCGCATCCTCGCCTTTGCGCGGCAACGCTTCGCCGGTCGCAAGGTGGCGGCCATCGGCTCGTCGCTCGGTGCGGCTGCTTTTGTATTTGGCGCTCAGCAGGAGCATGCCGATGCCTATGTCCTGGAGCAGCTCTACGCGACTTTGCTGGAAACCACGGCGTTGCGAGCGCCCTTGCCTATGTTGCGCGACGTACAGGCGACCATCCTCTTGGCGCAGATGCAGCTCCGCCTTGGCTTCGGGGTAGATGATGTCAGGCCGGTCGATCGCATCGGCGCGATTGATCGGCCGATATTGCTGCTAGCAGGCAATTCGGATCCGTTTGTCGCTCGCAGCCAGACACTGGCGTTGAAAGATGCGGCAGGCGCTGACGCAAAGCTGGTCTGGTTCGACGGCGCGCGGCATGTTGATCTCTATCGCTATGACCAACAGCGGTACCGCGACGCGGTGATGCCTTTCCTGGAGACCAACCTGTGCCGGACCGGGATCAGGTGAGCCGCTCCGTCCGATTAGCCGCGCCCGCGATAGGGGGCGACGCCGGTGTCGGGCAGCCACACACCTTCCGGCGGCGCGCCGGTTTGCCAGAACACGTCGATCGGAATGCCGCCGCGCGGATACCAATAGCCGCCGATGCGCAACCACAATGGCTTGGTCGCGGCGATGATGCGGCGGCCGATCATGACGGTGCATTCTTCGTGGAAGGCGCCATGGTTGCGAAACGAGGTCATGAACAGCTTGAGCGACTTCGATTCCACCAGCAGCGCATCGGGTGCGTAGTCGATGACGATATGGGCGAAGTCCGGCTGGCCGGTGACCGGGCAGAGCGAAGTGAATTCCGGGCAGGTGAAGCGAACGATGGCCGGCGGGCCGTCGCCGCGCGAAAACGGCACGGTTTCCAGGACTGCCGCTTCAGGGCTCTGTGGCGCCTCGACGTTGGTGCCGAGCTGGGTGAGGTTTTTCGTATCGGTCATGAGCAGGTTCCTTGCTGCATGTCGCCCAAAACTGCGCAGCGATTTTGGGACAGCGACATGCGTAAAAACAAAAATTTGCCGCTCATTAGCACAATTTGAAACAGCAGGAAGACGATGACTAGCAACGACCCGCTCCTCCAGCCCTATCGGCTCAAGCATCTGACGCTGAAGAACCGGGTGATGTCGACCAGCCATGAGCCGGCCTATTCCGAGGACGGCATGCCGAAGGAACGCTACCGGCTCTACCATGCCGAAAAGGCCAAGGGCGGCATGGCGCTGACCATGACCGCCGGTTCGGCGATCGTCTCGCGCGACAGCCCGGCCGCTTTTGGCAATCTGCATGTCTATGACGACCGCATCGTGCCATGGCTCGCCGAGCTTACCGATGCCTGCCACGAGCACGATTGCATGGTGATGATACAGATCACCCATCTCGGCCGCCGCACCGGTTGGAACAAGGCCGACTGGCTGCCCGTCCTGTCGGCTTCGCCGGTGCGCGAACCGGCCCATCGCGCCTTTCCCAAGACTATCGAGGACTGGGATATCGAGCGCATCGTCGCCGACTATGCGGCGGCCGCGCAGCGCTGCCAGGCTGCCGGCCTCGACGGCATCGAGTTCGAAGCCTACGGCCATCTGATGGACGGTTTCTGGTCGCCGGCCACCAACCAGCGCGACGACGATTTCGGCGGCTCGCTCGACAACCGGCTGCGCTTCACCGGAATGGTGCTCGACGCAGTGCGTGCCGCGGTCGGCGAAAAGTTCGTCGTCGGCATCCGCATGGTCGCCGACGAGGATTTCGAGAAAGGCCTGTCGAAACAGGAGGGCGTCGAAATCGCCAGGCGGCTGGCCGGCTCCGGCAAGGTCGATTTCCTCAACATCATCCGTGGCTCGATCGAGACCGACGCGGCGCTGACCAAGGTCATCCCGGTGACCGGCATGCGCTCGTCACCGCATCTCGACTTCGCAGGGGAGGTGAGAGCGGCGACGAAATTCCCGACCTTCCATGCGGCGCGGATTTCCGACGTCGCCACCGCGCGTCACGCCATCGCCACCGGCAAGCTCGACATGGTCGGCATGACGCGTGCCCACATTGCCGACCCGCATATCGTCAAAAAAGTGATGGAGGGCCGCGAGCACGAGATCCGGCCTTGCGTCGGCGCCACCTATTGCCTCGACCGCATCTATGAGGGCGGCGAGGCGCTGTGCATCCACAATGCGG
Source organism: Mesorhizobium sp. M0184 (assembly GCF_040322215.1). Taxonomy (NCBI): domain Bacteria; kingdom Pseudomonadati; phylum Pseudomonadota; class Alphaproteobacteria; order Hyphomicrobiales; family Phyllobacteriaceae; genus Mesorhizobium; species Mesorhizobium sp. M0184. The sequence continues at coordinate 39,843 of NZ_JAMYSZ010000028.1, read as the reverse complement.
CGACGGGCCGCGAGGCTGATATCCCGCATATTATTCCGAAAACCGAGGGACCGAAGCGGAAGGTGGTCGTCGTCGGCGCCGGCGCCGGCGGGCTGGAGGCGGCGCGCGTCGCCGCCGAGCGCGGGCACCAGGTGACGGTGCTGGAAGCATCGAGCCAGGCCGGCGGCCAGGTGCGGCTGGCAACGCAAAACCCGCGCCGCAAGGAATTGATCGGCATCATCGACTGGCGCCTGGCCGAACTCGAGCGGCTCGGCGTCGAGATCCGCTATGACAGATGGGCGGAGACGGACGACGTGCTGGCGCTGTCGCCGGACGTGGTGGTGATCGCCACCGGCGGGCTGCCGCAGAACCCGCCTCTGACGGCGGGCGACGATCTCGTCACCTCGAGCTGGGACATCATGGCCGGCAGCGTCAAGCCGGCCGAGAACGTGCTGCTCTATGACGACAATGGCGGCCATCAGGGCATGGGTGCCGCCGAACTGATCGCCAATAGCGGCGCCAGGCTTGAGCTGGTTTCGCCCGAACGCTTCTTCGCCCCGGAAATGGGCGGCATGAACCATGTGCCCTACATGCGCGCCTTCCAGGAAAAGGGGGTCACGGTGACCATCAACACACGGCTGCGCTCGGTGCGGCGCGAAGGCAACCAGCTGATCGCCGAGCTCGCGTCCGACTTCGCCGATGGCTGGCGCGGCGAGCGGCGGGTCGACCAGGTGGTGGTCGAGCACGGCACGCTGCCGCTCGACGATCTCTATCTGGCGCTGAAGCCGCTGTCGAAGAACGCCGGCGCGATCGATTACGAAAAACTGGTCAATGGCGGCGACATCTTTCCGGTGCGCAATCCGCAGAGTGGTTTCGTCGTCTTTCGCATCGGCGACGCGGTAGCCTCACGCAATATCCACGCCGCCATCTATGACGGCATCAGGTTCGGCTTGCGGATCTGAGGAATATTTTGGATTGATTGGTGGCGCGCAGCCGAACCTCCGTACGGAGAGCCACCAGGCACGTCGGTCCGGTCTGCGCGCCGCGCACGCCGCCGGCCATCGCCGGGCACCGTACGATCTTGCGATTGCGGCAGGACGTTCAAAACATCCTGGCGGTGGCCATGCAGAACACGGTGATGACCAGCAGGCCGCCGGCGATGCGTTCGCCTTTTGTCATCTTGGCGCGCAACTGGGTTTGCTTCGCCGCATCAGCGCCGGCCAACTGCCTGCTGGCGGAACCCACCAGCGCGCCCTGAACCCCGGCGGCGATTAACGCCGTCAAGATGCCCAGCGCCAAGACCTTCTCCATCGAGCCGAAAGAGCCGTTGTGGAAGAAATACCACAGCAGCAAGCCGGTGAGGAAAACCACGCCGGCTGCGCCCATTTGCGGCCGGAAGAAACGTTCCGCCCTGATCTCCGGTTCGCGGGCGACCGCGATGGTGGTGCCGGCCCAGAACACGCCCGCCATGACGTGAAGGCCGAGGACGATGATGTAGACATATTGCATGACCGCATTTCCTCTCTTGCCCACCGCCAGGCATATTGATAGATATCAAATGATTAGATGTCAACGCATAAGCTCGAGCCAGTTCCATAGGCTTTGCCCTTGTTCTAGTGTCGGATCATGACGCCCTTTGACCGCCCGCCGATCGGGATGAATCTCGCGCGCACCGCCAAGCTGGTTGCGCAGGCTTTCGACGCTGCCTTGGTCGAGGCAGGCGGCACGCTGCCGGTCTGGGTCACGTTGCTGTCGGTCAAGTCGCGGGAACTGGCCAACCAACGCGAGCTCGCCGGCATGATCGGCATCCGGGGCGCAACGCTGACCCACCACCTCAACGCCATGGAGACGCAAGGCCTGCTGATGCGCCGCCGCGATCCCGAGAACCGCCGGGTTCACCAGGTGGAGCTGACCCAAGCCGGAGAAGCGCTGTTCCTGAAATTGCGCACCGCCGCGTTAGCCTTCGACAAACGGCTGCGGAAGGGATTGTCCGACGACAGGCTGGCAGAGTTTACAGAGGTGCTGGCCGCGCTACGGGCCAATGTCGAGGGTTAGAAATTAGGATACGAAACGCCATGCGCGAAATTTCGCTGAAGGATGCCGGGGCTACACTCTCGGCGCTGCTCGATCAGGTCGTCGCGGGAGAACCGGCCATCATCACCCGGCACGGCCGCAAGCAGGCGGTCATTTTGTCGTTTCAGGACTACGAAAGACTGGCGCGTGTGCCCAGCTTTGGACAATTGCTGGCAGGATTTCCCGGTGATGAGGATGACCTTCCGCCTCGGCAGATCAGGTCGGTTCGCAAGTCCGAACCATGACGGATCTACGCCCGGCAGCCCTGCAGCACCGTCAGCCTGGCCTTCTTGGACGTTCGCGCCACCAGCCATTCGCGCACGCTGTCCGGCGGCATCGGGAAAGCGATGGAATAGCCTTGCACCTGGTCGCAGCCGATCGCCATCAGTGAGTCGAGCTCGGCTTCGGTTTCGGCGCCCTCGGCAACGATCGAGATGCCGAGAGCGCGGGCGAGCTCGGTGAGGGCACGCACGATCTTGGTGTTGCCGTTGTTCTCGTTGATGTTCTGGACGAAGCGGCGGTCGATCTTCAGCCGATCGATCTCGTTTGGATTGACATGGCTGAGCGATGCGTAGCCGGTGCCGAAATCATCGAGCTCAAGATGGATGCCGGCGGCGCGAATGTGCCGCAGCTTTGCCGCGATACCGGTCTTCTCGTCGTCGAGGATGACGGATTCGACGATCTCCAGCGACAGTTTGTGCGCTGGCAGGCCAGCCCTCTCCAGCATGTCGAACAGGAAGACTTCGAAATCTGTCTCGCGCAGCTCCGAGCCGGATACATTGACGGCGATCCGTCCGAAGGCGATGCCTGCGCGGTTCCATTCGGCTGCTTCGTCGATCGCCTTGGCGATGACGATGCGGCCGATCTCGGGCATGAGACCGCATTTTTCCGCGATCGGAATGAACTCGCCCGGCGCGATCATGCCGCGCTCGGCATGTCTCCAGCGAACCAGAGCCTCGATGCCACTGATGGCGCCGTCCGACAGCGACACCTGCGGCTGGAAATAGACCTCGAACGCCTTCTCCGAGATGGCGGTCCTGATGTCGAGCTCGAGCTGCTTGCGATAATCGAGTTCGTGCCTCAGCTCCTCGGAGAAGAACGACAAGCTGCCGCCGCCCTGCTTCTTGGCGGAATACAGCGCCAGATCGGCATGGACGAGCAGATCCTGCGCATTGTCGGCGTCGACAGGGTAGACCGCAATCCCGGCACTTACGCCCGGATGGATTGTCGTGCCTCGAAAGACGATCGGCTTGTTGAGCTTGGTCAGGATGCGCCGGGCGACGGTATCGATGTCCTCGGTGCTGCCGGCGCCGTTGAGAATCATGACGAATTCATCGCCGCCGAGACGCACGTTGAGATCCGACGTACGGCACGAATCACGCATGCGCTGCGCAGCCGCCACCAGCACATAATCGCCGGCGGCGTGGCCGAACGTGTCATTGATCTGCTTGAACCGGTCGAGATCGAACTGCACCACGGCAACCCGTTCACGCCGTCGCCGCGCCGCATTGATCAGCGTATCGAAATGCTCGGTCAAGAAGGTGCGGTTGTGCAGGCCGGTCAGCCCGTCATGCACGGCGATAAAGGCCATGGAATTGCGCGCATCGACCAGCTCGCGCGTCCTGCGCAGGATGGCATTCGACATTGGCCTGAAAATGAAAAGCGCCACCAGCACGATGACGCCGATGGTCGAGTAGAACAATGTGCGGTTAAGATCGAGAAGTGTTTCGGATCGCTGGTCTGCAAAGGCGCTGATGCGCTGGCCAAGTGCGGCATAGCCCGACAATGTTGCGTTGGCAACGGAAGCGTTCAGGTTGACGCGCTCCTCTCCGCCTTTGTAGCCACCATTGCCGGCCATGTTGAGCCGCGATTCGAATGACGAGATCAGGCGTTCGCCGTTGGCGATAAGCCCGACCGAGAAATAGTCGAGATGGTACGGCTTGGCGAAAAGCACGCTCTCGATCGATTTCGGATCGAACCTTGCCGGCGACGCCGGATCGGCGGCGGTCCGTTCGAGCAGCAGATCGTAGTTCTTCTCGAACTCCACCGTCGCTTGCTTGAGCGCGCTAACCAGGGCCCGCTGTTGATCGCGCTGGGCGCTGCCTGTCGCGCCGGCAAGGAAGACGATGCGCTGCGACAGGGCTTTTTGTGTGCTGACGATATCGAGCAGCGCCTGATTGTGCCGTTGGGTAGACATCACCTGTTGCAGCAGGATGAAGGAGGCCACGACCATGGCGGCTATGATCAGCAGAGCCAGCCAATAGCCAGATTTGATCAGGAGTATGAGCCTGCCTGAAACGGCGTGCACCGGCTGCTGCGACATTTTCTGAGGCGGCCCTCTCGCCAACGAATTCTTGTGCGACAACCTTTGGCTTCAAAGTGTTAACAGGTTTGGGACGGCAGCAGGCCGGCGGCGGCGACCGTGGCGGGAAACCCGCAAAGTGGTTATTGCAATCTTTCGCGGCGCCTCCGCATTTGAACATCGTGGCCTCTGCGGTGCCACTGCCGCCACCGAAGCGGTCGCTTTTGCGATGGATTTTTCGTCCGCGCGGCGCGACAGTCCTCGTCGATCTCACCAGGGCCCGATCATGACCGAAGCATTCCTTTCCCACATCGACAGCGAGCTTGAAGGACTGAAATCGGCCGGCCTTTACAAATCCGAACGGGTGATAACCTCGACCCAATCGGCCGAGATCGAGGTCGGCGGCGAGAAGGTGCTGAATTTCTGCGCCAATAATTATCTCGGCCTCGCCGACAGCGCCGAACTGCGCGAGGCGGCCAAGCAGGCGCTCGACCGTTACGGCTACGGCATGGCGTCGGTGCGCTTCATCTGCGGCACGCAGGAAGAACACAAGCAGCTCGAGGCGACCATTTCTGACTTCCTCGGCATGGAGGATACGATCCTCTACGGCTCCTGCTTCGACGCCAATGGCGGCCTGTTCGAGACGCTGCTCGGCGAGGAGGATGCGGTCATCTCCGATGCACTGAACCACGCCTCGATCATCGACGGGGTACGGCTGTCGAAGGCAAAGCGCTTCCGCTACGCCAACAACGACATGGCCGATCTCGAAGCGCGGTTGAAAGAGGCGCGCGACTGTCGGTTCCGGCTGATCGCCACCGACGGCGTGTTCTCTATGGATGGCATCGTCGCCAATCTGAAGGGCGTCTGCGACCTCGCCGACAAATATGACGCAATGGTCATGGTCGACGACAGCCATGCAGTTGGTTTCGTCGGCACGAATGGCCGTGGCTCGGCCGAACATTGCGGCGTCGAGGGCAGGGTGGACATCATCACCGGCACGCTCGGCAAGGCATTGGGCGGCGCGTCGGGCGGCTACACATCGGGCAGGAAGCAGGTGGTCGACTGGCTGCGCCAGCGCTCGCGCCCCTATCTGTTCTCCAATACGCTGATGCCGGCGATCGCCGGCGCCTCGATTCGGGTGTTCGAACTGGTCCGCAATGGCGATGCGTTGCGTCAGCGCCTATATGCCAACGCAGCGCGGTTTCGCTCCGAGATGGGCAGGCTCGGCTTTACACTGGCCGGCGCCGACCATCCGATCATCCCGGTGATGCTGGGCGACGCGACGCTGGCGCAGGAGATGGCGGCGCGGATGCTGAAGCGCGGCATCTATGTCATCGGCTTCTCCTTCCCCGTGGTGCCGAAGGGCCAGGCGCGCATTCGCACCCAGATGTCAGCCGCCCATTCCAGCGCGGACATTGACCGTGCGGTTGAGGCGTTCGCCGCAGTCGGTCGCGAACTCGGCGTGATTTCCTGAACGGCCGGAACCGAAAGCGATTCCGGATCAAGAGATTCAAGCGACTAAGTTCAGGCGACTAAGGTTCAGGCGACTAAGGTTCAGGCGACTAAGGTTCAGGGGACAAGAGAATGTCGAACATGATGAAGGCGCTGGTCAAGGCCAAGGCCGAGCCGGGCATCTGGATGGAAGAAGTGCCGGTGCCGGAAATCGGTCCGAACGACGTGCTGATCAAGATCAGGAAGACGGCGATCTGCGGCACCGACGTGCACATTTACAATTGGGACCAGTGGGCGCAAAAGACGGTGCCGGTGCCGATGGTAACCGGCCACGAATTCGTCGGAACCGTCGCCGATTTCGGCACGGCGGTGACCGAGTACAAACTCGGCCAGCGCGTTTCCGGCGAGGGCCATATCGTCTGCGGCCATTGCCGCAACTGCCGGGCGGGCAGGGGGCATCTGTGCCGCAACACGCTTGGTGTCGGCGTCAACCGGCCGGGCGCCTTTGGCGAATACCTTGCGATTCCGCAGCACAATGTGGTGCCGATCCCTGACGACGTGCCGGACGAGATCGCGGCAATCTTCGATCCCTTGGGCAATGCGGTTCACACCGCATTGTCCTTTGATCTCGTCGGCGAGGACGTGCTGGTCACCGGCGCCGGGCCGATCGGCATCATGGGCGCGCTGGTGGCGCAGTGCGTCGGCGCGCGAAAAGTGGTCATCACCGACATCAACCCGGTGCGCCTGGCACTGGCGAAAAAGCTCGGCGTCCAGCATGTCGTCGATGCGTCGAAGGAAAAGCTGCGCGACGTGATGCCGGCGCTCGGCATGACCGAGGGTTTTGACGTCGGCCTCGAAATGTCGGGTGCCGCGCCTGCCTTCCGCGACATGATCGACACCATGAACAATGGCGGCAAGATCGCCATTCTCGGCATCGCGCCGACCGGCTTCGAGATCGACTGGAACAAGGTCATCTTCAAGATGCTGCATCTGAAAGGCATCTACGGCCGCGAGATGTTCGAGACCTGGTACAAGATGATCGCGCTGGTGCAGGGTCCTCTCGATGTGTCGGGGCTAATCACGCACCGGATCGGCATCGACGATTACATTTCCGGTTTCGAAGCGATGAAGAGCGGCAATTCCGGCAAGGTGGTGATGGATTGGTGAGGCATATAGGGGTGCAAGATGGCGGATAATGAGCACGGTCGCATCATTGCCTCGCAGGCAAAGATCGTACTGAAGCCCGCCGGATTTCAACGCAAAGGGAAGTCTCGAATCTGGATCGCCGATCGCGGCTTCTGGCTAAGTGTAGTCGAGTTCCAGCCCAGCTCTTGGTCCAAAGGCACTTACCTTAACGTAGCAATCCACTGGCTCTGGGGTTCGCTCCCTGAAACAGTTACCTTCGATCGTCCTCAGCGCATTGGACAGTTCGTTCCGTTCGAGAGCCCGGCACAGTTTCTGCTCGCGGTTGATCAAATGGCCAAGAAGGCCGTCGAAATCGATCAGGTTCACCGATCAATGTTCCCTTCCGTGCAGGCGACAGCGACAATCCTCGTGAATGAATTGCAGCCGGGCGCCTACGGCGAGTGGGCGGCCTTCCACGCCGGGGTGGCGGCCGGTTTGGCTGGTGATTTTGAATCGGCAAGGCGGCTGTTTGAAAGCGCTCAGAGACATGCGGCTTCGCAGGCGCAGCTTCTCTTGGGCTACATCGATGATCCGATAGCATTTCGAAGCCGTGTCAGAGGCTTCATTGTAGCCGAACGCGCCTATTATGGTTTAGGAGCGTTGCCTGCCGCGGTAGCCATCTGATTTCTGCGACGGTCGAACCTATGGAGGATTTCAACCCTGGGTGAGTTTTGCCTCCAGCGCCGCTACCCCACTGACAATCGCCGCCCGCTCTTCCGCACCAAGCCTCTCCAGCAGCTCCCGCTCGAACTCCTTCGCCAGCGGCACCATTTCGCGATAGGCGGCAAGCCCCGCTTTGGTCAGCGTCAGATGCTCGACGCGACGGTCTTTCTCGTCTGGCGTGCGGGTCAGCCAGCGCCGCCGCTCAAGCTCGGCCACCGCTCGCGACACCTTGGTCTTGTGCATGGCCGATTGCTCGCCGAGCGCCGTCGCCGTCATCGTGCCGTGCTGTCCAAGCCCGGCCAGTGTGCGCCATTCGGGCCGGGTCAGGCCGTGGCGGTCCTTGTAGATCCTTGAGAACTCGCGGCTGACCGCATCGGCAAGCCGGTAGAGCCGGTAAGGCAGGAAGGATTCGAGTTCGAGGATTTCCATGATTGGCCTTGACTGAGCAGGCTTGCGGCTCCTGCGAGACATCACTGTTGATGGTTACATTTTCAATGGTTACAAATGAAACCAGTCTGGTCAACTCAGAGCTTCCCTTCGGACGCTCCGGGACTATGAATTCGGGAGGATTCCATGACCTATTCCTACATGCCGGGTTTCGGCAATGACTTCGAGACCGAGACTCTGCCGGGCTCGCTGCCACAAGGGCGAAACTCGCCGCAGCGGCCGGCCTACGGCCTCTATGCCGAGCAGCTTTCGGGCTCTCCATTCACCGCGCCGCGCGGCACCAATGAGCGCTCCTGGCTTTATCGGATAAGGCCGAGCGTACGGCATACCGGCCGCTTCAAAGCGGCGAATTATCCGCTGTGGAAGAGCGCGCCGAATGTCGGCGACCACCAGCTCGCACTCGGCCAGTATCGCTGGAGCCCCGTGCCGATGCCGAAGGAACCGACCGATTTCATCGCCGGCATGCGCTCGATCACCACCGCCGGCGACGTGCTCGGCCAGACCGGCATGGCGGCACATGTCTATGTCGCCAACCGTTCGATGGCCGACGATCATTTCTTCAACGCCGACGGCGAGTTGCTGGTCGTGCCCCAGGTTGGAGCCTTGCGCTTCGTCACCGAGATGGGCGTCATCGAACTCAGGCCGGGCGAGATCGCCGTGCTGCCGCGCGGTCTGGTGTTCAAGGTCGAACTGGTCGATCCGCAAGTGCGCGGCTATGTCTGCGAGAATTACGGCGCCAAGCTGACGCTGCCGGATCGCGGCCCGATCGGCGCCAACTGCCTGGCCAATCCGCGCGATTTCAAGACGCCCTGCGCCTGGTTCGAGGATAAGGACACGCCCTGTCGGCTGATCGCGAAATGGTGTGGCCAGTTCCATGTCACCGAGATCGATCATTCGCCGCTGGATGTGGTGGCGTGGCACGGCAATTATTCGCCCTACAAATATGATCTTGCGACCTTTTCGCCGGTCGGTGCGATCCTGTTCGACCACCCCGATCCGTCGATCTTCACCGTGCTGACCGCGCCGAGCGGCGAGGAAGGCACCGCCAATATCGATTTCGTCATCTTCCCGCCGCGCTGGCTGGTCGCGGAAGATACGTTCCGCCCGCCCTGGTATCACCGCAACATCATGAGCGAGTTCATGGGCCTCATACATGGTCAGTACGATGCCAAGGAAGAGGGCTTCGTGCCCGGCGGCATCAGCCTGCACAACATGATGCTGGCTCACGGACCCGATGCGTCTGGCTTCGAAAAAGCCTCGCGAGCGGAGCTGAAACCGGTCAAGCTCGACAATACCATGGCCTTCATGTTCGAGACACGCTTTCCGCAAATGGTGACCCGCTATGGCGCCGAGCTCGAAACCCGGCAGGACAATTACATCGACTGCTGGGCCGGCCTGAAGAAGCGCTTCAACGGCACGCCAGAGGGCGACTGGTCTTGAGCGCCGTCGCATGACGGATCGTCTGGTGCTTCTAGGTTCGAAGGGTGGCCCGGCGCTGCGGCCGGGCGGCCCGTGGCCGAGTTCGTCGCTGCTGGAGATTGGCGGCCGCACCATCGTCATCGATTGCGGGCTGGGCGTAACGCGCGGGCTGACCGATGCCGGCATCAGCCTGAAGGCGCTCGACCTGATCTTCATCACGCATTTGCACTCCGACCATGTGCTGGAATTGGGACCGCTTATTCACACTGCCTGGACGGCCGGCCAGGCGACACCGGTCAGTTTGTTCGGCCCGCCCGGCATCGACTACTATTGGCAGCGCTTTTGCCAGGCGATGGAGTTCGACATCGAGATCCGCATCGCCGATGAAGGGCGGCCGGATCTCCGTGACCTGGTCTCGATCGTCGAGTTTGGTGAAGGCCAGGTGGCGGAAGAGCGCGGTCTCAAAATATCGGCGCTGCGTGTCGACCACCCGCCGGTGACGGACTGCTTTGCGCTGCGCTTCGATCATGCGGGGCAAGGCGTCGTGTTTTCGTCGGATACGGCGTTCTTTCCGCCATTGGCGGATTTCGCCCAAGGCGCCGACATACTGGTCCACGAAGCCATGCTGGAAGTGGGTATCGAGCGGCTGGTCGCGAAGACCGGCAACGGCGCAAGGCTGAGAGAGCACCTGCTTGCCAGCCACAGCTTTGCCGAGGAGGCGGGCCGCATCGCCAGCAACGCAGGCGTCAAAAGGCTAGTCGTCAACCACCTCATTCCGGCCGACGATCCGGAGATCGGCGAGGCCGACTGGATCGCCGCCGTCAGGAAAACATGGGCGGGCGACTTGACGATCGCCCGCGACGGCCTTGTTGTGAGGCTGGAGCATGACCCCGAAAAGTGGGAACCGGTTTTCGGAAGAGATCATGCGTAGAACAAAAAATCAAAGCAGCGCCAAAGCTGCGCCAGGAGAGGAAACCGCATGAAGCTTGCCACATTGAAGGACGGGACGCGCGACGGAAAGCTCGTCGTCGTCTCGCGTGACCTGACGCGGTTTACCGATGCTTCGTTCCTGGTGCGCACGCTGCAGGCCGCACTCGATGACTGGCATCGGATCGCGCCGCATCTCGCTGCGATGGCCGAATCACTTGAGAATAATGCGGTGCCGTCTGCCCGCTTTCACGAGCATGACGCTCATTCGCCGCTGCCGCGCGCCTACCAATGGGCCGACGGCTCGGCCTATGTGAACCACGTCGAGCTGGTGCGAAAGGCGCGCGGCGCCGAGATGCCGGCAAGCTTCTGGACCGATCCGCTGATCTACCAGGGCGGCTCGGACGCTTTCCTCGCACCGCGCGACCCGATCCGCATGGTCGACGATGCCCTTGGCATCGACATGGAAGGCGAGGTCGCCGTCATCGTCGACGATGTGCCGATGGGCGCAAGCCTCGATGAGGCGCGGGCGGCGATCCGGCTGGTCATGCTGGTCAACGATGTAACGCTGCGCGGCCTGACCGGACCCGAGCTCGCCAAGGGGTTCGGCTTCTACCAGTCGAAACCGTCATCGGCCTTTTCGCCGGTTGCGGTGACGCCGGACGAGCTGGGCGATGCCTGGGATGGCGGCAAGGTCAGCCTGCGGCTGCTGGTCGATCTCAACGGCAAACCGTTCGGCCGGGCGAACGCCGGCATCGACATGATCTTCGATTTTCCGGCGCTGATTGTTCACGCCGCAAAAACGCGGCCGCTGGCCGCCGGCACCATCGTCGGTTCGGGCACCGTCTCCAACAAGCTCGACGGCGGGCCGGGCAAGCCTGTCTCGGCGGGCGGCGCCGGCTATTCCTGCATCGCCGAGCTGCGTATGATCGAGACCATCGAAGCCGGCGAACCGAAAACGCCGTTCCTGCGCTTTGGCGATAGCGTGCGTATCGAGATGAAGGACCGGGGTGGGCATTCGATCTTCGGCGCCATCGAGCAGAGGGTCGAGAAGTACGAGGGGGCAAGAGAATGACGGGCGAGACATTCTATCTGCTGTGCGGTGTCTGGGCCCTTGTCATGCTGGCGATCTTCATCCTGGCGATCCGCCTGAGCTATCGCATCGAGGCGCGCTCGCCCGGCCTGACCAACCGCAGCGGCCTGCCGCGCAAGGCGATGATGTTTCACACCGTCACCAACGTCGCGCTGGACCAGGAAACGCAAGGCATGCGGCGGCGCATGATCGGGCTGCTGCTGATTGTTTTGGCTGGGTTTGCGCTTCTATGGGCGGGTGTGTCGCTATTCCGGGTCGCGCCGTGAAGTCATGGACCTGCTGAACCATTTCCGCGGCATGGCAGCCAACAATCTGTGGTCGAACGACCGGCTCTATCGTGCCGTGCTGCAGCTTGAGCCCGGCGAATTCGAGGCTGAAAGGATAAGCTTCTTCCCCTCGATCAAGGCAACGCTCAATCACATCCTGGCGGTCGATCACCTCTATCTCGATTTTCTCGAAGAGGGCGGCGTCGGCGCCGCCGCCCATGACGATTTTGTGCCGTTCAGTGATGCCAAGGCGCTTTTTGTTGCACAGGCGGAGGCCGACCGGCGGCTGATCGCCTTTTGCGACCGCCTGTCGGCGGACGATCTCGAGCGCCGCGTCGTCACCGATCGGCGCGAGGACGGCATGATACCGGAACGGATCGGCGACCTGCTCGCCCATCTCTTCATCCACGACATCCATCATCGCGGCCAGGCGCACGCGATGCTGTCCGGCACCTCGGTGAAACCGCCGCAACTCGACGAGTTTTTCCTCGATTACGATGTGAAGTTGAGGAAAGCCGAAGTCGAGCGGCTGGAGCTGGATGATCAGGCCAACGCGACGTCGTAGGCTGAGAAATGTCGATCCGCAGTGACCACCGTCAGACCTTCAATTTGAGCCTGTGCGATGAGCAGACGGTCGAAGGGATCGCGATGATGGAACGGCAGATGCTCAAGCCTCGCTGCGTGTAGTTCATTCACACTGAGGATCGGAATGCCGTTCGATCGCAGGATTTCCACGATGTTGCCTGTGAGCGTGACTTTGCCGAGCGATTTCTTAATGGCGATCTCTGCTACCGAGACGGCGCTGACGACCACATCCTCGCCCGCAAGAAAGATGTCGCGATGGTGATCCGAAAGGCGTGAATCCGCGTTGAGTACCCAAAGCAGAATATGAGTATCCACCAGATATTGGCGGCTCATTTAATGTACTCGTCCCATTCGGGACCGAGTTCATCAAAATCATCCGGTATCCGAATTTGGCCTTTCAGGGCCCCAAAAAGGCCTTTGCTCCCGCCGGCCCGGGTGGGCGCGCTTAAGGTCGCCACCACCTCTCCATGCCGCGTCAGATGGATCTCTTCGCCGGCCTGGGCACGTTTCACCAACTCAGAGAGTTGGGCCTTCGCTTTTGCCATCGGAACATTCATGGTCAGACCTCTTATGACCAGAATTTAGGTCATAATTGATCAAACCACAAGGCACCTCGGCCGAGTTGGCTACGCTGCCTTGCCGTCCACCTTCAGCACGCCGCGCTTGATCTGGTCCTGCTCGATCGATTCGAACAAAGCGCGGAAATTGCCCTCGCCAAAGCCTTCGTCGCCCTTCCTCTGGATGAATTCGAAGAAGATCGGCCCGATCACGGTTTTCGAAAAGATCTGCAGCAGGATCTTGGTCGTGCCGCCATCGACGACGCCTTCGCCGTCGATCAGGATGCCGTGCCTTTTCATACGTTCGATCGGCTCTTCATGGCCGTTCACGCGGGCGTAAGACATGTCGTAATAGGTCTCGGGCGGTCCCGGCATGAACTTCAGGCCGTTGGCGGCCAGCCTGTCGGTGGCACCGTAGATGTCGTCGGTGCCGACGGCGATGTGCTGGATGCCCTCGCCATTATACTTCTTCAGATATTCGGCGATCTGGCTGGTCTCGTCCTTGGACTCGTTCAGCGGAATGCGGATCTTGCCGCAGGGCGAGGTGATGGCGCGGCTGACCAGGCCGGTGATCTTGCCGTCGATGTCGAAGAAATGGATCTGCTTGAAGCCGAACAGGTCTCGGTAGAAATCCCACCATTTGTCCATCTGGCCGCGATAGACATTGTGGGTCAGGTGGTCGAGATAATAGAAGCCGACGCCTTCCGGCCTGGGGTCGCGCTCGCCCAGCCAGTCGAACTCGGCGTCGTAAGCCGAGCCCTTCTCGCCGTAGGTTTCGATGAAATAGAGCAGCGATCCGCCGATACCGACGATCGCCGGCACATCGAGCGTCTTGTCGTTGCCTTCATAGGGCGTCGCGCCCTTGGCCACCGCGTGATCGAAGGCATGCCTTGCATCGACCACCCGCCACGCCATCGAGGCGGCGCAAGGGCCGTGCTTGTCGACGAATTTCATGGCATGCGAGCCGGGTTCGGCATTGACGACATAGTTGATGTCGCCCTGCCGCCAGACGGTGATGTCCTTGCTGCGGTGCTTGGCCACCGGCACATAGCCCATGCGGGTGAACAGTTCGGCGAGCTTTTCCGGCTCGGCATGCGCGAATTCGACGAACTCGAAGCCGTCGGTGCCGGCGGGATTGGTTTTGCTGATCTTGGCGGGCGGTGCGTCGTGCGGGAAGGGACCCATGGCATTGCTCCGAAATCTGGAACTGGCCGCGTCGGCCATCTGAACTCAATTATAGCGCGGAGCGAGTGCAAATTGCTTGCATTCAAACGCTTGAAATGGTCTGATCATGCGCGAGTTGTGCACTGCGGACCCGAAATTCATGGATGAGGCGCGCATCGACCAGTTTGACCGCAAGATAATGGCTCTGTTGCAGGGCGATGCACGGCTGACCAACAACGATTTGTCGGAACGGGTGAACCTGTCCGCGTCGCAGTGCTCGCGTCGTCGCCAGCGGCTGGAGGAGGACGGCTATATCAAGGGTTACCGGGCGGTGCTCGACCGCGACAAGCTCGGTTTTTCCCTGGTCAACGTCATCTCGGTGACGCTCGCCACCCACAACCGCGACAATGCGCGGCGTTTCGGCGAATTGGTGGCGCGGCTGCCGCAAGTGCAGGAAGCGCACGCGCTGACCGGCGAGATGGATTATATATTGAAAGTCGTGACGCCCGATCTCAAATCATTGTCGGAGTTCGTCAACGGCGTGCTGCTGCCGCACGAATCGGTGCAGCATGTGAAGACGGCGATCGTGCTGGAGACGTTGAAGGAGACCGGCGCGCTGCCGATTTAGCCAGACGGCTTTTCGTTAGATATGGCGGAGGGACAGCACCCCCCTCTGGCCTGCCGGCCATCTCCCCCTCAAGTGGGGAGATTGGCAGCTCTGACCTCGCTGCCCACTCCGCAACGCTGAAAATTGGCGAAAGCCAACGCGACATCCAATCTCCCCACTTGAGGGGGAGATGTCCGGCAGGACAGAGGGGGTGTGAAGGATCGCCACAGTGCGGAACTTGACTTCTCCGCTCGGAATGTGAGGCCTCTCACCCCTTCGACTGCTTGATCAGCCCATAGAGATTGGTGCAGCGCGCGCCGGACCGGCAATAGGCGAAGACCGGGCCTTCGAGTTTGTCGAGCGCCTCGGCCTGGTCCTCGACATTCTCGGCCGTGATCTGGCCGCTGATCACCGGGATGTAGCGGAAGGCGAGCCCGGCGCCCTCGACCGCCGCTTTGACGGTGTCGGCCGATGGCTGGCCGGGCTGCTCGTCGTCCGGCCGGTTGCAGATCACGCTTTTGAAGCCGGCGGCCTTGATGGTCGCGACATCCTCGGGCTGGATCTGGCCCGAGACCGAATAGTCCTCGCTGATCTGACGGTATTCCATGGCGGTTCCTCGCAATCTGGTTAGCGGCAGTCTTGCCACTCCCTGACCCGGTCGGCAATCCGCGCGAAAAGAAATCCATTCGCGCAGATAGGGATTTCGATGCCGGAAATCCAGCCGGGCTAACGCGGTACGTCGCCAGGACGCATCATGCGCCAGCCCGGCTGAATGAACCGGATCGGTCGGCTCAGCTGCCGAGAATCGCGCCTTTGATCTGGGCGATGTTGTTGTGCATCAGGTCGATATAGGTCGCGGCCGGGCCGTCGGGCTGCGACAACGCATCGGAATAGAGCGTGCCGCCCACCTTGATGCCGGTCTCGCTGGCGATCTGCTCGATCAGCCGCGGGTTGGTGATGTTCTCGACGAAGATCGCCGCCGCCTTGTCCTGTTTCACCTGGCTGACCAGCTTGGCGACGTCGGCAGCGGAGGGCTCCGACTCGGTCGACACGCCTTCCGGGGCCAGGAACGTCAAGCCGTAGGCCTGCTCGAAATAGCCGAAGGCGTCATGCGAGGTGATGACGACGCGCTTCTCCTGCGGGATCGACTGGATCGCCGCCTGCACTTCGCCCTCAAGCGCCTCGAGCTTTTGCGTATAGGCGGCTGCATTGGCCTTGTAGCTGTCGCAACCCGCAGCGTCGGCCGTGCAAAAGACGTCGGCGATGTTCTTCACATAGATCTTGGCATTGGCGATCGACTGGAAGGCATGCGGATCGGTGACCGTCTTGCCGCCATCGGTTTCCGCGCCTTCGGCGGCATCGGCCTCGGCGAATTCGGGTTTGAAATTGATCGGCGTGACCCCCTTGGTCAGCACGGCAATCGAAGCCTTGGTGGCGCTGGCGTCGACCAGGCGCTGCAGAAAACCTTCGAAATGCAGGCCGTTGACCAGCACGATGTCGGCCTTGGCCATCGCCACCGCATCGGCGGGGCTCGGCTCGTAGACGTGGGCGTCGCCGTCCGGCCCGACGATGGTGGTCAGATCGATGCGGTCGCCGCCGACATTCTTGGCGAAATCGGCGATGATCGTGAAGCTGGCGACCACCTTCAACGGCTCAGCAAAGGCCGAAGATGCGCCAAAGGCGGTTAATGTTATAACGCTCACGGCCAAGGCGGCGCGGATCGATTTCAGCATGGACAGGTTCTCCTTGTTGGGATCAGGCAGTTCTGTGGCGGTGATGGACGATGCGGGCGCGCAGGATGCCGCGCGTGCCGAACAGGATCGAGGCGAAATAGACGACGCCGGCGGACAGGATGATGGCCGGGCCGGAGGGCAATGACGCATGGTAGGACAACAGCAGCCCGGCAATGCAGGAGGCAAAGCCGATTACTGTGGCCAGCACGCACATCGGCTCGACGCGCGAGGTCCAGAAGCGGGCCGCCGCTGCCGGCAGCATCATCAGCCCGACCGACAGCAAGGTGCCGAGCGCCTGGAAGCCGCCGACGAGGTTGAGCACGACGAGGCCGAGAAAGATGAAATGCACCGGGCTGCCCATCCGGCTGACCGAGCGCAGGAACAAAGGGTCGAGGCATTCGGCGACCAGCGCCCGCCAGAAAATGGCGAGGCTGGCCAGCGTCACCGCGACAATGCCGCCGATCAGCGTCAGCGCCTCATTGTTGAGCGCCAGCACGGTGCCGAAGAGCACATGCATGAGATCGACGCTGGAACCGCGGATCGATACCATGAGCACGCCGATGGCCAGCGAAATCAGATAGAAGGCCGCCATCGAGGCGTCCTCGCGCTGGATGGTGAAGCGCGAGACGGCGCCGGCGCCGAGCGCCACGATGATGCCGGCGATCAGTCCGCCGATGGTCATCGGCAGGATCTCCAGGCCATAGAACAGGAAGCCGGCGGCGGCACCCGGCAGGATCGCATGCGCCATGGCGTCGCCGGACAGGCTCATGCGCCGCAGCATCAGGAACACGCCGACCGGGCAGGCGCCGAGCGACAGCATCATCGAACCGGCGAGCGCCCGCTGCATGAAGGCGTAGTCGGCAAACGGGGCGACGAAAAGACCGTAAAGCACCTCCATCATGCCGCCCTCGGCCCGGAGCCGTGATGATGGTCGTGGTCATGGCTGTGCTCGTGGCCACCGTGCTCGTGATCATGCTCGCCGGGCTCACACCATGGCGCGTTGTCCTCCCAGGCCTCGTGGAAGCGGCGCGCGCGCAACAGATTCTCCGGCTGCAGCGTCTCCCTGGTCTCGCCCCAGGCGATCGGCTGGCGCGCCAGGAGCAGTGTTTCGGGGAAATTCTGCCGCACCAGATCGAGATCGTGGACCACAACCATGATCGTGCGTTCCTCGCCGTGCCAGCGCTTGATCAGCGCGATCAGGTCACCGACCGTCTTGCTGTCGACCGCGTTGAACGGCTCATCGAGCAGGATGAGCTCGGCATCCTGCAACAGCACGCGGGCAAACAGCGTGCGCTGCAGCTGGCCGCCCGACAGTGTGTCGATCGGCCGCTTCTCGAAGCCGCCGAGGCCGACGGCCATCAGCGCCTTGCTGACAGAGTCGCGATCTTCCCTCGTATAACGGCCGAGCATGCCGCGCCGCGGCCACAGACCAAGCGAAACCAGGTCGACGACACGGGCCGGAAAGGAGCGGTCGAGCTCCGATTGCTGCGGCAGATAGGCCGCGCGCACGCCGGGCGCCCGGATCACCGCGCCGGCCATCGGCTTCAGAACGCCGACGATGCCCTTCATCAGCGTTGATTTGCCGGAGCCGTTGGCGCCGACGACCGCCGTCAACGACCCCTTGCGGATCGTACCATTGAGGTGGTGGATCGCCGGATGGCTGTTGTAGCCCAGCGTCAGGTCGCGGAAGGTCAGGCAGGTTTGGCTCATGTGACGATCCATGGGGCGACGATCGGTGCTGCAGGGGCGGATTCGATATGTGATGTTATTACATTAGTCAACAAGCCAATCGGGCGGAATTGCGGCCGGGCCGTCTTGTTGTCTGCTTTGGCTTGGCTCAAGAAGTTCCGCTCGAGCGGCCTTGCCCCCGGCGAACCCGGCCCCTAAACAGGCGCACCGACAAGAAGAGAAGGAATATCCAATGAGCATTCGTCGTATCGATGTAGGCCCGCGCATGAGCCAGATCGTCATCCACGGCAACACCGTCTATCTGGCCGGTCAGGTCGGCAAGCCGGGCGGAAACGTCGGTGCCCAGACCAGGGACATTCTGGCGGCGATCGACGAATTGCTGGCCAAGGCCGGCACCGACAAAACCAAGATCCTGCAGGCGATCATCTGGCTGGCCGACATGAGCACCTTTGCCGAGATGAACGCGGAGTGGGACAAATGGGTACCGCAAGGCAACACGCCGGCCCGCGCCACCGGCGAAGCCAAGCTTGCCGGACCGGAATATCTGGTCGAGATTATTGTTACCGCGGCGATTTGAGAGGCGGCTCCTAACCCTCCCCCTCGAGGGGAGGGTCGGCGAGTAGTCGGAGCGAAGCGGAGACTGCGAGACGGGGTGGGGTCGGCGAGGTTGCACCGACCCCACCCCGCGTCACAAAGTGCCGCCATGCGGCAATTTGCTCCGCGACCCTCCCCTCAAGGGGGAGGGTTTACCCCTGCGACGGCGTGAACCGCGCCACCAGCGTGTGGTTCTCTGCCGCATAGGTGAAGCGGACATAGGTGACGGGGTGCTCGGCGCTCCATGTCCGCCGCTCGATCACCAGGCACGGCGCGCCGGTCTCGATGTCGAGCGCCGCCGCGATGTGCTTTTCGGCGGCAACCGCGCGAATGCGATGCTCGGCGGCACTCCACGGCACGCGCCCGATCAGCCACGGACCGGGCGCCGTGTCGAAAAACGCCTCTTCGGCGGCGTCCGGCACGGCGGCCAGGTTGATCAGCCGCTGCTCGTGGGCGAACGGCCGCTTGCCGGCGAAATGCCGGCATTCCAGCACCAGCACCGGCCCGGCGACGTCGAGTTCCAGCAGGGCGCGGTCGTCGGCGCTGCTGCGCCTTCTGTTTCGCGCCATGCGCTCATAGCGGTAGGGCAAGCCAAGTGCCTCGACCTCGATCCGGATGTCGTGGATTTCGAGAACGGCTGCCTGCGACTGCGGCCGGCGGACAAAACTGCCCGAACGACGCCGGCGCTCGATCAGCCCGGCCTTGGCCAGTTGCGACAGGGCCTTGTTCACTGTCATGCGCGAACAATTGTATTCGGCCGTCAGTTCATGCTCGAACGGGATGCGGTGGCCGGGCGCCCAGGCACCCGACAGGATCCGTTCGCTGATGTCCGACAGGATGCGCTGGTGCAGCGAAAGAACCTCGCCGCCGTCCGCGCTTCCAGAATCCGCGCTTATTGCCTCGATCATGCTCATGCCGAAAGCGCCGTCATCACCTTGCGGAACCGCTCGGCGATGGCATCGCGCCTGGCATGCCTGCCGCCGCTGACCAGTTTCTTGCCATGCACCCAGACGCAATCGACCTTGGTGCCGTTGGCAAAAATCCAGGCATCAAGGATTGCATCGCCCGTCTTGCCGGCCAGCGATGGATGCTTGCCGTCGAGCGAGACGAAATCGGCCGAGGCACCTGCTGCGATCTGCGAGAGGCCGGCGCCCAGCGCGGCACTGCCACCATCGAGCGCTGCATCGAATAAAGCACGGCCGGTCGAGCCGCCGGCCACCGCCAGCACGTTGCGGGCGCGGTGGGCGAGGCGCTGCGAATATTCGAGCTGCCGCAACTCGTCCGGCAGGCCGATCAGTACATTTGAATCCGAGCCGATGCCGAAGCGGCCGCCATGCTGCATGAACAAGGACGCGGCAAAGGTGCCGTCGCCGAGATTGGCCTCGGTGATCGGGCAGAGGCCGGCAACGGCGCCGCTTTTCGCCAAATCGGTCGTCTCGATGTCGGTCATGTGGGTGGCGTGGATGAGGCACCAGCGCTGGTCGACCTTGGCATTGGCAAGCAGCCATTCGACCGGCCGCGCCCCGGACCAGGCAAGGCAGTCCTCGACCTCCTTCATCTGCTCGGCGATGTGGATGTGGATCGGCCCCTCTGGTGCGATCACCATGATGTTTTCCAGTTCCTCCGGTGTCACGGCACGCAGGCTGTGCGGGGCGACGCCCACGACGCTTTGATTCAGCGCGCGAATGGATTCGCGGCATTTCTCAACAAGCCGCGAGAACTGGTTCACATCGTTGATGAACCGGCGCTGGCCTTCATTTGGCGCAGCGCCGCCGAAAGAGGAATGCGCGTAGAACACCGGCAGCAAAGTCAGCCCGATGCCTGTCTCGGACGCTGCAGCAACAATGCGCTCCGCCATCTCGGCGATATTGGCATAGGGCCGGCCGTCGCGGTCGTGGTGTAAATAATGAAACTCGCCGACGCGCGAGAACCCGGCCTCCAGCATCTCGACATAGAGCTGGGCCGCGACCGCCTCGACCTGGTCCGGCGTCATCGACAGCGCGAAACGGTACATCACCTCGCGCCAGCTCCAGAAACTGTCGGCGGAAGGGCCGCGCAATTCGGCAAGGCCGGCCATGCCGCGCTGGAAGGCATGGCTGTGCAGGTTCGGCATCCCTGATAGCAGGATGGCACGGCGCTCGTCGCCAGGCAGGAGCGAGGTATTCGCCTTGACCGTGGCGATCCTGCCGTCGGAGATGACGATCCGCACATTGCTGTGCCAGCCGTCGGGCAAAAGCGCCTGTTCCGCAAAGATTGCTGTCACGTTTTTCTCCAAATCCCGGTCTGCCGTGCGATGATAGCGCTTGCAGTGCCTTTTCATATGTATATACATAATCGTCACCTATTGAAACGGAAAAGATGATGGCTGCAGAGAGCAAAAGCCGGGCAGGGGAGGTTCGCCTCTGGCGCAATGCGCGCCTCGCGACCATGGCCGAAAGCAGCCCCGGGTCAGGCGTTGTCGAGCACGGTGCAATCGCCGTGCGCAACGGCCGGATCGTCTATGCCGGGCCGGAAGCCGACATGCCGGCAGCACTTAGCAAAGGCGCCGAGGCGATCGACTGCGAAGGCCGCTGGATCACGCCCGGCCTGATCGACTGCCACACTCATCTGGTCCATGCCGGCAACCGTGCCAATGAATTCGAGATGCGGCTGGCCGGCGCCACCTATGAAGAGGTTGCCAAGGCCGGCGGCGGCATCGTTTCCTCGGTCAAGGCACTGCGCGCGGCGAGCGAGGACGAGCTGGTCGCCCAGTCGCTGCCGCGCCTCGATGCGCTGATCGCCGAAGGCGTCACCACCGTCGAGATCAAATCCGGCTACGGTCTCGACCTCGAAAACGAGAAGAAGTCACTGCGCGCCGCACGACGGCTGGGCGGTGAGCGGCCGGTGACAGTCAGGACCACTTTCCTCGGCGCTCATGCGCTGCCGCCCGAAGCAAAAGGTGACAAGGACGCCTTTATCGACCTTGTTGCAAAGCAGATTTTGCCGGCCGTCGCTGCCGAGGGCCTGGCCGATGCCGTCGACGGTTTTTGCGAAGGCATTGCCTTTTGGCCGGAGCAGATCGCCCGCGTGTTCGATGCCGCAAAGGCGGCGGGCCTGCCGGTCAAGCTCCATGCGGACCAGCTGTCCAATCTGCACGGCGCCGAACTTGCGGCGCGCTATGGTGCGCTATCGGCCGACCACCTCGAATACACCGACGGGGCCGGTGCGGCGGCGATGGCGAAGGCCGGAACCGTGGCGACCATCCTGCCCGGCGCCTACTACTTCATCCGCGAGACCAAGAAGCCGCCGATCGCCTTGTTTCGCCAGCATGGCGTCAGGATGGCCGTTGCCACCGACAACAATCCCGGCACGTCGCCGCTGACCTCGCTGCTGCTGACCATGAACATGGCCGCGACATTGTTTGGCCTGACCGTCGATGAATGCCTTGCCGGCGTTACCCGCGAGGCTGCCCGCGCGCTCGGGCTGCTTGGACAGACCGGTACGCTGGAGGCCGAAAAATCCGCCGATCTGGCGATCTGGAACGTCGAGCGCCTGGCCGAACTCGTCTACCGCATGGGCTTCAACCCGCTGCATGCCCGCATCTGGAGGGGACAATGACCGAACTCAAGCTAAGGCCGGGCAATGCCACGCTGGCCGATTGGCGCGCCATCTATCGCGGCGCCGCACTGAGGCTCGACGATGCCTGCCGGCCGAAGATCAAGGCCAGCGCCGAGGCCGTCGCCAGGATCGTTGCCAAGGGCGAGCCGGTCTATGGCATCAATACTGGCTTCGGCAAGCTGGCCAGCGTCCGCATCCCCGCCGCCGATCTGGAAACGTTGCAGCGAAACATCGTGCTGTCTCATGCCGCCGGCGTCGGCGAGCCGATGCCCGTCGCAATCTGCCGGCTGATGATGGCGCTGAAGCTGGCCAGCCTGGCACAGGGCGCCTCCGGCGTGCGGCCGCGGACGATCGAACTGATCGAGGCGATGCTGGCCAACGACGTTATCCCCGTGGTGCCGGCGCAAGGCTCGGTCGGCGCTTCCGGCGACCTTGCGCCGCTGTCGCACATGACCGCCGTGATGATCGGCGTCGGCGAGTGCTTTACCCCGCATGGCCGCTTTCCCGCCAAGGTCGCCTTCGTTTCGCATGGCCTGGAGCCGGTGACACTGGGCGCCAAGGAAGGCCTGGCGCTGCTCAACGGTACCCAGTTTTCGACCGCCTATGCGCTTGCCGCTTTGTTCGAGGCGGAAGTGCTCTACCAGTCGGCACTGGTCGCCGGCGCGCTGTCGACCGATGCCGCAAAGGGCTCCGACGCTCCGTTCGATCCACGCATCCATCTGCTCAGGAAACATCGCGGCCAGATCGAGACGGCCGAGGCGTTGCGCAATTTGATGGCCGGCAGCGCCATCCGTGAATCGCACCGCGTCGGCGACGAGCGCGTGCAGGATCCGTATTGCCTGCGCTGCCAGCCGCAGGTGATGGGCGCAGCACTCGACGTGCTCCGCAAGGCCGCCGAGACGCTCGGCACCGAGGCCAACGGCGTCACCGACAATCCGCTGATCTTTGCCGAGGACGACTCCGCACTTTCGGGCGGCAATTTCCATGCCGAGCCGGTCGCCTTCGCCGCCGACATGATCGCACTCGCCGTCTGCGAGATCGGCTCGCTGTCGGAGCGGCGCATCGCCATGCTGGTCGATCCGGCGCTGTCGGGCATGCCGGCCTTTCTCACGCCCAAGCCGGGTCTGAATTCCGGTTTCATGATCCCTCAGGTCACGGCGGCAGCACTGGTTTCTGAAAACAAGCAAAAGGCCTATCCGGCCAGCGTCGATTCGATCCCGACCTCGGCCAACCAGGAAGACCACGTCTCGATGGCGGCGCATGGCGCGCGCCGCCTCATCGGCATGGTCGAGAATGCGACGGCCGTCATCGGCATCGAATTGCTGGCCGCCGCGCAAGGCTGCGATTTCCACGCACCGCTGGCCTCGAGCGCGGCACTGGAGGCGGTGCGCCGGCTGGTCAGGGCAGAGGTGCCGCATCTCGACAACGACCGGCACTTCCACCCCGACATGGAGAAGGCCATCGCCATGATACGCAGCGGCGCGGCGGTGAAGGCCGCGGGTGCGGTGAAACTGCCGGGCGTTGCGTCATGAGGCGGTGTGCCGTGACAGGTCGCGTTCTGTCGCGCCCCCCTCTGTCCTGCCGGACATCTCCCCCTCCAGGGGGGAGATTGGCTGTCGTCTCGGCTTTCGCCAATCTCCAGCGTTGCAGGACTGAGCGAGGCGCCGAAGCTGCCAATCTCCCCCCTGGAGGGGGAGATGTCCGGCAGGACAGAGGGGGGCGCTGTCCCGCCGACGTCCAGCTAGAAACAAAAAACCCGCCTCAAAGGCGGGTCGTCGGGCCGAATCAGCACCATACCGGAATTAGTAGCATAGCTGCCGGCACAAAGCAAGAACAAAATGCGTCGCAGCGGGAAGAAAAATGCGAATTCCCTGCGCTGCCGCGCCTTATCGGCAAACCCGACGTCGGTACGCTAGGTCGAGTTCCTTCGCGCCCCCCTCTGCCCTGCCGGGCATCTCCCCCTCTAGTGGGGAGATTGGCAGCTGCGGCGCCTCGCTCAATCCTGCAACGTTGGAGACTGGCGGAAGCCAGTGTGACGGCCAATCTCCCCACTAGAGGGGGAGATGTCCGGCAGGACAGAGGGGGGCGCCGTAGAGCTCCAACGCGGGAAAATCTTCTATGACCTCACCCTCCTGGCTCACCGTCACTCAAGGCACAGCACCCCTGCTGGTTTCGATCCCGCATACCGGCATCGATCTCGCCGGCCTCGACAGCCGGCTGGTCTCGCCCTGGCTCGGCCGCCGTGACGCCGACTGGTGGATCGACAAGCTTTATGACTTCGCCGAGAGCCTCGGCGCGACGGTCGTGCATACGGCGATTTCGCGCACCGTTATCGACGTCAACCGCGATCCGTCCGGCGTTTCGCTCTATCCCGGCCAGACGACGACTGGGCTCTGCCCGACAGAGACCTTTGACGGCGATCAGCTCTACCGCAAGGGTGAAGAGCCGGGACCGTCGGAGATCGACGAACGCCGCGAGAAGTTCTTCGTACCCTATCATGCCGCGCTGCAGGCCGAGATCGACAGGCTGCGCGCTTTGCATGGGAAGGTCGTCGTCTATGACTGCCATTCGATCCGCTCGGTGCTGCCGCGCTTATTCGAAGGCAAATTGCCGGTCTTCAATCTCGGCACCAATGACGGCAAGAGCGCCGATCCGACGCTGCAAGCGACGGTTGGCCAGATCCTCGCCGAAACCGGCGAGAGCTACGTCGTCAACGGCCGCTTCAAGGGCGGCTGGATCACGCGCCATTTCGGCCAGCCGCAAGCCGGCGTCCACGCGCTGCAGATGGAACTCTCCAACCGCGGCTATATGCGCGAGCCCGAAGGCAAGGGCGAACCGGCTAACTGGCCGGTGCCTTACGAGGCCGAATTCGCGGCGCCGATCCGCGTCACGCTGAAGAAGATCCTGGAAACCGCGATCGCCTGGGCCGAACGCTGACGCGCGGTGCACCTCACTCGAAAGGGACAATCATGACCGATCCTCGCCACAACATCCGTGAAGTGCGCAGCCCGCGCGGCAGCGAGCTCAACGCCCGCAGCTGGCTGACGGAAGCGCCGTTGCGCATGCTGATGAACAATCTCGACCCAGACGTCGCCGAAAACCCCAACGAGTTGGTCGTCTATGGCGGCATCGGCCGGGCGGCGCGCACCTGGAACGATTTCGACCGCATCGTTGCCTCGCTGAAGACGCTTGGCGACGACGAGACGTTGTTGGTGCAATCGGGCAAGCCGGTCGGCGTGTTCCGCACTCATCCTGACGCCCCGCGCGTGCTGATCGCCAACTCCAACCTGGTGCCGCACTGGGCGACATGGGAGAAATTCAACGAGCTCGATAGAAAGGGCCTGATGATGTACGGTCAGATGACGGCCGGCTCGTGGATCTACATCGGCACGCAAGGCATCGTGCAGGGCACCTACGAGACCTTCGTCGAGGCCGGCCGCCAGCATTATGGCGGCAATCTCAGGGGCAAGTGGATCCTGACCGGCGGTCTCGGCGGCATGGGCGGTGCCCAGCCGCTCGCCGCGGTCATGGCCGGCGCCTGCTGCCTGGCCGTCGAATGCGATCCCGACCGCATCGATTTCCGGCTGCGCACCCGCTATGTCGATGAGCGCGCCGACACGCTCGACGAGGCTCTGGAAAAGATCGAGCGCTGGACCAAAGCCGGTGAGGCGAAATCGGTTGGCCTGGTCGGCAACGCCGCCGACATCCTGCCGGAACTGGTGCGGCGCGGCGTGCGCCCCGACATCGTCACCGACCAGACCTCGGCGCATGACCCGCTCAATGGCTATCTGCCCAAGGGCTGGTCGCTGGCCGAGTGGCGCGAGAAGCGCACCAGCGACCCGAAGGCCGTTGAAAGAGCTGCCCGCGCGTCGATGCGCGAGCATGTCGAGGCGATGGTGGCGTTCTGGAATGCCGGCGTGCCGACGCTCGACTACGGCAACAACATCCGCCAGGTGGCGAAGGAGGAGGGGTTCGAGAATGCTTTTGCCTTCCCGGGTTTCGTGCCGGCCTATATCCGTCCGCTGTTTTGCCGCGGCATCGGGCCGTTCCGCTGGGCAGCGCTTTCCGGCGATCCCGAGGATATCTACAGGACCGACGCCAAGGTGCGCGAGCTGACCCCCGGCAACACCCATCTGCACAACTGGCTCGACATGGCGCGTGAGCGCATCGCCTTCCAGGGCCTGCCGGCGCGCATCTGCTGGGTTGGGCTTGGCGATCGCCACCGGCTCGGCCTCGCCTTCAACGAGATGGTCGCCAGGGGCGAACTGAAGGCGCCGGTGGTCATCGGCCGCGATCACCTCGATTCCGGCTCGGTCGCCTCGCCGAACCGCGAGACGGAGGCGATGAAGGACGGCTCCGATGCCGTCTCCGACTGGCCGTTGCTCAATGCCTTGCTCAACACAGCGTCCGGCGCCACCTGGGTGTCGCTGCACCATGGCGGCGGCGTCGGCATGGGCTTTTCGCAGCATGCCGGCATGGTCATCGTCGCCGACGGCACGCCCGAGGCGGCCAAGCGCCTGGAGCGAGTTCTGTGGAACGATCCGGCGACCGGCGTCATGCGCCACGCCGATGCCGGCTATGACATCGCGATCGAGTGCGCCCGGGAGAACCAGCTCAACCTGCCCGGCATATTGGGCTGAGCCGCACCTTGCGCATTCTTCGGGCAGCCCAATACCGGTCGATGCCGTGGAAGAACGGCGGCGGGGTGACGACGGAGATTGCCGTCTCGCCGCCAGGTGCCGGGCTCGACGATTTCGACTGGCGCGTCTCGATGGCGCTGGTCGAGGGCGGCGGCCCATTTTCCGGATTTGCCGGCGTCGACCGGACCTTGGCGCTGCTGGAAGGCGAGGGCATGATCCTCGACATCGCCGGCCGGCTGCCGGTCGAAATCACCAAGGCTTCCGCACCGCTTGCGTTTCCGGCCGACGTGCCGACGCAAGCCATGCTGATCACCGGTCCGGTCACCGACCTCAACGTCATGACCCGCCGCGCCCGGGCGATCCACACGGTCGAGCGCCTGCTGATTTCGGCTCCGACGGAGATCCAGGCCGAAGCCGATGAAACACTCATCCTGTGCGTCGACGGCGAACTCAGCGTGGCCGGCGCGGCGCCCATGCAACTTGGGCCGCTCGACGCGCTGTTGCTCGGGGCGCAAGCGCCGGAACCGCGCCTGGATCCGGTCCGGCCGGCCATGCTGTTCGTGATCCGCATCGACCGCATTGCCGGCAACGATTAACGTCTGTTTCCAAACATGATCGTGACGCCGGCCAAATATCGCGTAAGCTGGTAGCTGCATCACGAAAAAGCCTGAATCTTCCGCCGATCAGAAGCCGAAACGATGCTCATAGTGCCGCCTGGAAGTTGTCGAAAGACGGCATCTTGTCGTGGCGCGGAAACAAACTTTCGGCCAAGTGTTGCGATGCAACCAATTGCATTTGGACCGGTTTTAGGGACATTGCCGTGGCGGTGACGCCGCACTGCGTCCCCAACACGGAACCTTAGATGAATATCCAGACCAATCTCGCACAGATCGAAAAGACGAGCGCCAGCTTCCCGGCTGTCACCGACGTGCCGATACGCTCCAATTTCCTGCCGGAAGATCGGCTGCGCGCTTTGGGCGCAGCCCTTGCCAATGGCGACGCCAAGGACTTGTTCGGTCTGACGCCTTTCGATTTTCAGGCGCGCATCCGCGACAGCGCCAGGAAAATTCTCGATGTCTACCGTTCCACCAACGCTGCCCAGGCGAGGGGCGAAACGATCACGCCCGCGGCGCAGTGGCTGCTCGACAACAACTACCTGGTCGAGGAGACCATTTTTCAGGTCAAGCGCGACCTGCCGCGCCGCTTCTACCGCCAGTTGCCGACGCTGAAACTGTCGGATGGATCCAGCGTGCCGCGCGCACTGGCGGTCGCGTGGACCTATGTCGCGCATTCCGACAGTTCCGTCTCGTCGGCCATGTTCAAGGCGATTGTCGAAGGCTTCCAGTCCATCGAGCCGCTGAAGATTGGCGAATTATGGGCGCTGCCATCGCTGCTGCGCTTCGTCCTGATCGAGAACCTTCGCCGGATCGCGGTCCGCGTCAATCGCACGCGGGAACTGCGCCAGATCGCCAACGAGGTCGCCGATCGTGTGCTGGCGACGGACGACAGCGCCGACCGGCAGGCGATACTTTCCCACTACAGCGCCCATGCGCAGGACACCACCTTCGCCACCCAGTTGCTCTACCGGCTGCGTGACGGCTCGCAAAATGCCGGCAGGGCGCTGGAATGGCTGGAGGGCGAGCTGGAAAGGACCGGCTCCGACGCCGAGGAGATCATCCTCAGCGAGCACCACACGCTGTCCAGCGGCAACGTGACGACCGGCAACATCATCCGCGGCCTGCGCCTGATCAACGACATCGACTGGACGGTGTGGTTCGAGGGCGTCAGCCGCATCGACACCTTGCTGCGCGAACGCACCGATTTCGCCGCGCTCGATTTCTTTTCGCGCGACCAATACCGGACTGCGATCGAGGAGCTGGCGCGCCGTTCCGATCTCTCCGAATTTCGCGTTGCCGAAAGGGCGATCGAGCTCGCCGGCCATGCTGCCGATGCACCGGGCTCCGAAAGCGGTCCGATCGCTCACACCGACGTCGGCTTCTTTCTGGTCGGCCCGCGCCGGCAGGAGCTCGAGCGGTCGATCGGCTACCGGCCGACCATCGGCAAGACGCTCAACCGGACCTTCCGCAAGACCGGATGGCTGGGCATCGTCGTGCCGGTGTTTGCGCTGACGGTCCTGCTTCTGGTCGTTTCCGGCAATGCGCTTGCCAATCTCGGCCTGTCGGTGCCGTCGATCGTCGTGATGCTGGCCCTGTTCGCGGTGCCGGCCAGCGAAGGCGCGCTCGCATTCTTCAACACCGTCGTCTCGCTGTTTTTGAAGCCGACGCGTCTCATCGGCTATGATTTCAGGCACGGTGTGCCGCCCGAGGCGCGCACGCTGGTGGTGGTGCCGTCGCTGATCGGCTCGCGCGACGATGTCGAGGAGAACATCCGCAACATCGAGGTGCATCACCTCGCCAACACGGCGGGCGAAGTCTATTTCGCGCTGCTTTCCGACTGGCCGGACTCGAAGACCGAGATCGATACGGCGGATGTCGAAATCCTCGAATTCGCCCGCGCCGAAATCGCCAGGCTGAACGCCCGCTATCCCTCGGAAGGGGCGCCGCGCTTTTATCTGCTGCATCGGCGCCGGCTCTACAACGCATCGCAAGGCGTCTGGATGGGCTGGGAGCGCAAGCGCGGCAAGCTGCACGAATTGAACCTTCTGCTGCGCGGGGACAGCGACACCACCTTCCTGCCGCTGGAAGTGCCATTGCCGGAGAGCGTCGTCCACGTGATGACGCTGGACGCCGACACCCGCACCACCCGCGACGCCGTCGCTGCGCTGGCCGGCAAGCTTTGCCACCCGCTCAACCGTCCGCATTTCGATGTCGCACGGCGCGAGGTTACGGCAGGTTATTCCATCCTGCAGCCGCGTATCACCGCGTCGCTGACCAGTGGCGACGAGGCATCGTTCTTTCAGCGTGTCTTTTCCGCCAATCGCGGGCTCGATCCGTACGTTTTTGCCGTGTCGGACCTCTACCAGGACATCTTCGGCGACGGTTCCTTCACCGGCAAGGGTCTTTACCATGTCGACGCCTTCGAGGCGGCGCTGAAGGGCCGCATCGAGGAAAACACCATCCTCAGCCATGATCTGCTCGAAGGCGCCCTGGCGCGCTCGGCCTTGGTCACCGACGTCGAACTGGTCGAGGACTATCCGACCCGCTATTCGGTCGACGCGTCGCGCCACCATCGCTGGGCACGCGGCGACTGGCAGCTTCTGGGCTTCATTCTTGGCCCGCGCTCAAACGTGCCGGCGCTGTCGCGCTGGAAGATGGTGGACAATCTGCGCCGCTCGGTGACGCCGATCTTCTGGGTGATGGCCGCGATCGCCGGCTGGACGCTGCTGCCCTTCACGCAGGCCGCCCAATGGCAGGCGCTGCTGATCCTCACGCTGTTCATGGCGCCCACTTTCGACATCGTCGACGCCATCCTGCCGAAGAGCGGCGACCAGACGCCGCGGGGCCATTTCTCGGCACTGGCACGCGACGTTGCCTTCGGCACTGCCCTGGTGGCGCTGAAGATCGTGCTGATGGCGCATCTTGCCTGGATGATGGGCGACGCGATCATCCGCACGCTCTACCGCCTGTTCGTCAGCCGTCAGAACCTGCTCGAATGGCGCACCGCCTCGCAGGCACACAAGGGCGGCGACAACGATCTCGGCTCCTACTACAGCATCATGTACGGCGCGGTGATCATAGGCGTCGTCGGCCTCGCCGTCCCGGTGCTGGCCGATTCCACCGGCGCCTTCGTCGCCTTCTTCTTTGCCTTGTTCTGGATCGGCGCGCCCGCCATCGCCTGCTGGATCAGCCGTTCGGCCGAAACCGAGGACCGCCTGCGCATATCGGCCGCCGACATCCACGCGCTGCGCACCGTGGCGCGGCGTACATGGCACTATTTCGAGACCTTCGTGACGGCCGAGCATCACAATCTGCCGCCGGATAATTTCCAGGAAAGCCCGGCCCCCGTGGTGGCGCCCCGCACCTCGCCGACCAATATCGGCGTCTACCTGCTGTCGGTGATTTCGGCACGCGATTTCGGCTGGATCAGCCTCTCCGACGCCGTCAACCGCATCGACGCGACCATGTCGACCATCGAGAGCATGCCGCGCGACCGCGGCCATCTCTTCAACTGGTATGACACGACGACCCTGAAGCCGCTCTACCCGCTGTACATTTCGGCGGTCGACAGCGGCAATCTCGCCGGCCATCTGGTGGCCGTGGCCGCTGCCTGCGCCGAATGGGCCGAAGCGCCGTCGGTGCATGTGCAGGGCGACTTCGAAGGCATCCTCGACACCGTCACCATCCTCGACGAAAGCCTTGAGGAACTGCCCGACGACCGGCGTCAATTGCGGCCCTTGCGCCAGCGGCTCGCCGACCGTCTCGACGGCATGCGGCGGGCGGTGGAATTGATCAAGGCGCAGCCGGAGATGGCGTCGATCCGCACCATCAACCTGGCCGTCCTGGCCGGCGAGATACGCAAGCTCGCGACAGCCATCCATACCGAGGCCGCGTCGACCCAGAGCGACACCATCGCCGATTGGGCGGCCAGGCTCGAAGCCACCTGCGAGGCGCATGTGCACGATGCGCACAGCGACGAAAACGCGGTCGCGGCGTTGCGGGCCAAGCTTCTGACCTTGCGCGAGCGCACGCGCCGCTTCGCCTTCGAGATGGATTTCTCGTTCCTGATGCGGCCCGAGCGCAAGCTCCTGTCGATCGGTTACCGGGTCGAGGAGCATCAGCTCGACGAAAGCTGCTACGACCTTTTGGCCTCCGAGGCGCGGCTGACCAGCCTGTTCGCTATCGCCAAGGGCGATTTGCCGACCGAGCACTGGTTCCGGCTCGGCCGGCCGATCGTCGAGATCGGCTTCCAGGGCGCACTGATGTCCTGGTCCGGCTCGATGTTCGAATATCTGATGCCGCCGTTAGTGATGAAGGAGCCGCAAGGCAGCATTCTCAACCAGACCAGCAAGCTCATCATCAAGCGCCAGATCCAGTATGGCCGTTCGAAGAACGTTCCCTGGGGGATTTCGGAAGCGGCCTACAACGCCCGCGACCGAGAGCTGACCTATCAGTACACCAATTTCGGTGTGCCCGGGCTCGGCCTGAAGCGCGGCCTTGGCCAAAACACGGTGATCGCGCCTTACGCGACCGTGCTGGCAGCGCAGTTCACGCCGCATGAATCCGTCCAGAACCTGGCCAGGCTGAGGCGGCTGGGCGCACTGGGCCGGCACGGTTTTTACGACGCGGTGGATTTCACGCCGCAACGCGTCCCCGAGGGCACCGACCACGCCGTCGTGCTCAACTACATGGCCCACCACTCCGGCATGTCGATTGCCGCAGTTGCCGATGCGATCTTCGAAGGGCGCCTGCGCGACCGCTTCCACAGCGATCCGGTGATCGAGTCGGCCGAATTGCTGCTGCAGGAAAGGGCGCCGCGCGACATCCCGACTGCGACCGTCAGGACCGAGGCCGACGAGCGCTCGAAGGACGAGACCGAGCTGGAAAGCCCGGATACCCGCATCGTGCTCGATCCGCTCAGGGCGCTCCGCTCGACCAGTGTCATGTCCAATGGCCGCTATTCGGTCATGGTGACCGCCACCGGCTCCGGGTACAGCCGCTGGGGCGAACTTGCCGTCACGCGCTGGCAGCCGGATCCGACCGAGGACCGACTTGGTTCCTATATTTTCCTGCGCGACGCCAGCAACGGCGACTGGTGGTCGGCCACCGCCGAGCCGAAGCGCGCCGCCGGCGAGCGTGCGCAGACGCTGTTCTCCGACGACAAGGCGAGCTTCGTCAAATCGATTGGATCGCTGCGTTCGGAAGTCGAGTGCATCGTCATCTCGGAAGGCAATGGTGAGGGCCGACGGGTGACGCTCCACAATGATGGCCCCGCCGACCGGCATATCGAAGTAACCTCGTTTGCCGAACTGGTGCTGGGCTCCGAGCCCTCGGATAATGCCCATCCGGCTTTTTCGAAGATGTTCGTGGAAACCGAGATCGCGCCGAACAACGGCGCGATCTTCGCCACCAGGCGCAAGCGCGAAAAGGACGAACCCGACGTCACCATGGTGCATTTCGTCACCGACCCGTCTGGATCGGCGCGAGACGCCGAGGCGGAAACCGACAGGCGCGCCTTCATCGGCCGCGGCCGCACCATCACCGAAGCGGCTGCCTTTGATCCCGGCGCCAAGCTTGGCGGCCATTCCGGCTTCACCCTGGATCCGATCGCATCGCTTCGCCGGCAGGTGCGCGTGCCGGCCAACAAGAAGATTTCGCTGACGTTCTGGACCGTCGTCGGTACCCATCGCGCCGAATTGGATGCCGCCATCGCACGGCTCGACCATCCCGAAAGCTTCGCCCGCCAGGCGATGCTCGCCTGGACGCGCTCGCAGGTGCAGACCCGGCACCTTGGCCTCAGCCTGTCCGACGCCGCCAATGTGCAGAAGCTGGCGCGCTATCTGATCTATCCCGATCCGTTCCTGCGCCTTCCGGGCGAATCCATCGTCTCCGGGCTCGGCAGGCAGTCCAGCCTGTGGCCGACCAGCATATCCGGCGATTTTCCGATTTTCCTGGTCAGGATCGCCGATGTCGCCGATCTGGAGATCGTCGCCCAGGCGCTTCGCTTCCAGGAATACATGCGCGCCCGCGGCATGATGATCGATTTTGTCGTCGTCAATGAGCAGGCGTCATCCTACGTGCAGGACCTGCAGCGCGCGGTGGAGACGCTGTGCGAAAACAGCCGGTTGCGTGGCAAGGAGCTCGGACCCCGCCAGCACATCTTCGCGGTGCGCCGCGATCTGATGGAGGAAACGACCTACAGGACCTTGCTCGCCGTCGCTCGGGTGGTGCTGCATACGCGCAACGGCACCATCTTCGACCAGATCGAGCGCGCCGAGGCCGCGGCATTGCAGGCGCGGGACGCCGCCCTCCAGCCGGCAGACCTTGCAGCGCTTCGCGAGCCGTCCTTGCCGGTGCCGACGTCGCAAGCATCTGCCGCCCAGGCACTGATCGAGGGCCGCGTCGACGGCAGCGGGCTCGACCAATGGAACGGTTTCGGCGGCTTCGACGGCGACGGACGCCACTACGTCGTGCGTCTTGCCGGCCGGCGCACGACGCCGCAGCCGTGGATCAACGTCATCTCCAACCCATCGTTCGGATTCCACATGTCGGCTGAAGGCGCTGCCTTCACCTGGAGCCGCAACAGCCGCGACTATCAGTTGACGCCATGGTCGAACGATCCGGTCACCAACCGGCCGGGCGAGGGCATCTATATCTACGATCACGCCAGTGGCAGGGCGTTCTCGCCAATGGCTGCCGTGGTGCGTGACCCGACAATGACTTACGAAACCTGGCACGGGCAGGGTTTTTCGACGTTCCGCTCAAAACGCGGGCCGCTGTCGATGGACCTGACCCATGTCGTCGATCCCGTCGATCCGGTGAAGATATCGCGGCTGCGCATCCAGAATTCGGGTTCGGTGCCGATGCGGCTGCGCGTCTACGCCTATGCGGAATGGGTTCTCGGCGGCCATCGCTCGCGCACCGCGGCAAGCATCGTTCCGTCGAGGGATGCCGCAACCGGCGCATTGCTGGCGCAAAATCCCTATGGGCTCGATTTCGGCGAGCGGATCGCCTTTCTGGCCGCCGACGGTGCTGTGCATTCGGTCACGGCCGACCGCGGCGAGTTCATCGGCAGGCAAGGCACGAGCGAGTTTCCGCATGCCGTGCTGAGCGGCGCCGGCCTGTCCGGCCGTGTCGAGGCCGGCGACGATCCCTGCGCGGCCATCGCACGCGACATCGACATCGCTGCCGGCGGCGACGTCACGTTGCTCTGGCTGCTCGGCGACGCGGCCTCGCCCGAGAAGGCCAGCGCGCTGGTGCAGACCCATCGCTCAAGGGATTTCGATCAGCGGCTGGCCGACAACGAGCGCACATGGCGCGGCTTTCTCGACACAATCCAGGTCGAGACACCGGACAAGGCACTCGACGCCATGGTCAATCACTGGCTGCCCTATCAGAGCCTGGCCTGCCGCATCCGTGCCCGCTCTGCGTTCTATCAGGCGAGCGGTGCCTTCGGCTTCCGCGATCAGTTGCAGGATACCTTGGCTTTGCTGGCGCATGACCCCAAGCTGGCGCGTGATCAGATACTCAATGCGGCGCGGCGGCAATTCCCCGAAGGCGACGTGCAGCATTGGTGGCTGCCGCGCACCGAGGCCGGCGTCCGCACCATGATCTCGGACGACGTCGTCTGGCTGGCCCACGCCACGGCCCGCTACCTGCTGGTGACCGGCGACACCGCGATCCTGAAGGAGCAACTGCCCTTCATCGAAGGGCAGGCGCTGGGCGAAGGCGAGCACGATGCTTTCTTCATCCCGGAAATCTCGAAGAAGACAGCCTCGCTCTACGACCATTGCGCGCGGGCGCTCGATCTTGCCGTCAAGCGCAGCAGCCCAGCCGGGCTGCCGCTGATCCTCGGCGGCGACTGGAACGACGGCATGAACCGCGTCGGCGAGCACGGCAAGGGCGAGAGCGTCTGGCTGGGCTGGTTCCTGCTGAAGACGCTGGGCGACTTTGCCGCTGTCGCCAAGGCGGAGCGCGATGCCAAGCGCGTGCAGGCCTGGACGAAGCACGCCGAGGTGCTGAAGCGGGCGCTGGAAAGCACCGCCTGGGATGGCGAGTGGTATCGGCGCGGCAGCTTCGACGACGGCACGCCGCTCGGCTCGCGCAAGTCGGACGAGTGCAAGATCGACTCGATCGCCCAGTCCTGGAGCGTGCTTTCGGGCGAGGGCGACCCGGCGCGGTCGACCACGGCGATGGCGCAGGCGATGAAAGCGCTCGTCGACGACGACCTCAACATCGTCAAACTGTTCACCCCGCCCTTCTCGAAGACGGAAAAGGACCCGGGCTACATCAAGAGCTATCCGCCAGGGGTCCGTGAAAACGGCGGCCAATACACGCACGCGGCAACATGGTTCGTCATTGCGCTAGCCGAGATGGGTCGCACCGACGATGCCTACCGTTGCCTTTCAATGCTCAATCCGGTCAACCATGCGCTCGATGAAGCCGCGGCAGAGCGCTACCGGGTGGAACCTTACGTCGTCGCGGCCGACGTTTATTCCGGGCAAGACAAGGGCGGCCGCGGCGGCTGGACCTGGTATACCGGGTCGGCGGGCTGGCTTTATCGCGCCGCGGTCGAGAGCATTCTCGGCATAGAGCGCCGCGGACAGCGCCTCCAGTTCACGCCGAGACTTCCTAGCCATTGGGGCGGCTATTCGGCAACTCTGAAGATGCTGGGCGCCGAGATCAAAGTACGCGTCGTCCGCGACAAAAAGGCCCGGGCCATCTCACTTGAAGTGAATGGCACGAAGACCAAATCTTCGTCCTTCGAGCCAAAAGCCGGAGATAGTGCCGAGGTGGTCGTCAGAATACCGGCCTAGATTCAAGGGCTTGGCGCGTCGCTTAGCGTTCCCAGGGCACGCACGAGCGCTCCAAGTGCCTCTACCGGTTATATTTGCGGTTGACCTTGCTGAATGCCTGCACACGACTTTAGACGTCGTGCCCAGGGTCTTGCTGATTAAAATTGTGGCAGTGCTTTCCAGCTGCCATGATTTTGCCGCAACGCTGACATTTCACCTTTTATCTCAAACTGTTAGACGATCACGGCAAATTTCGAAGCGTCGTCATCTTTTGTTCGCGGAATGGGAACGGAAGAGCTAGACGAGCATTGTTTTGCGACGCGTCAACCGATACGAGTCAAAAAATGACGCACTGCACCATAAATAATTGGCGGAGTAGCTGAAGTGTCACTTCTGCAAATCTACTGGCGAGCCCTTGGTTATCTCGCTGCCGACAGGAAACGCGTTGCGTTTATCTGCGGGGCGAATGTCGCGCTTGCCATTATCGCCATTCTCGAGCCGATCATGTTCGGCCGGGTGATCGATGCCATTTCGGACCGCGGCTCGGTATTCGCGACGCTCGCAATGTGGGCCGGCCTCGGCGCGTTCAACATCATCGCTTTCGTGCTGGTGGCGCGCGGCGCCGACCGCTTTGCCCACCAGCGGCGCAGCGAGGTTCTTTGCCAGTCGTTCGAGCGCGTGATCACCATGCCGCTTGCCTGGCATCATCAGCGCGGCACCTCCAATTCCCTGCACACGCTCCTGCGCGCGGTCGAGACCTTGTTCAGCCTCTGGCTGGAATTCATGCGGCAGCATCTGTCGACCGCGGTTGCGTTGGTCCTGCTGGTGCCCACCGCGCTCAGCATGGATATCCGCATGTCGATGGTGCTGCTGGCGCTTGGCGCGCTCTATGTCGGCATCGGACGGCTGGTGATGCGGCGCACCAAGGAAGGCCAGGCGGCCGTGGAGCGGCACTACCACAAGGTATTTGCGCATGTGACCGACTCGGTCAGCAACGTCGCCGTCCTGCAGAGCTACAACCGCATCGGCCATGAGACCGAGGCGCTGAAGCGCTACGTCAAGAACCTGCTCGACGCACAGAATCCGGTGCTCGACTGGTGGGCGATGGCCAACGCGCTGCACCGCCTGTCGTCGACGATCTCGATGATGGTGGTGCTCTTGATTGGCGCCTATCTGGTGACGCACGGCCAGTTGCGCATCGGCGACGTAATCGCCTTTACCGGCTTTGCCACGCTGCTGATTGCCCGGCTCGACCAGATGTCGGCTTTCGCCAACCAGATTTCCGAGGCACGCGCCAAGCTCGAGGAATTCTATCATCTCGAGGACTCCGCTTCCGATGCCGCCGAGCCCGACGGGCTGCGCGACCTCGTCAACGTCACGGGTCACGTGCGTTTCGAGAACGTCTGCTTCGAGTTCGGCAATTCCGGGCAGGGCGTCGACGACGCGTCGTTCGAGGTCCAGGCCGGCCAGACCGTCGCCATCGTCGGCCCCACGGGCGCCGGCAAGACGACGCTCATCAACCTTCTGCAGCGCGTCTTCACGCCGTCTAGCGGCCGTATCCTGATCGATGGCATCGACACCCGCACGGTGACCCGCAAGTCGCTGCGCCATTCGATCGCCACCGTCTTCCAGGATGCCGGCCTGCTCAACCGCTCGATCGAGGACAACATCCGCGTCGGCCGCGCGGAGGCGACCTATGACGAGGTCCATGCCGCTGCCAATGCCGCCGCCGCGCAGGATTTCATCCTGTCAAAGTGCGAGGGCTACGACACGGTCGTCGGCGAACGCGGCGGACAGCTGTCCGGTGGCGAGCGCCAGCGCATCGCGATCGCCCGCGCCGTGCTGAAGGACGCGCCCATCCTGGTTCTCGACGAGGCGACCAGCGCGCTCGACGTCGAGACGGAAGACCGCGTCAAGGACGCCATCGACGAATTGCGGCGCGGCCGCACCACCTTCATCATCGCCCACCGCCTGACCACCGTTCGCGACGCCGATCTGGTCGTGTTCATGGACAAGGGCCGGGTGGTCGAGATGGGCGGGTTCACCGAACTGTCGCTGCGCAACGGTCGCTTCGCCAGCCTGCTGCGCGCCGGCGGCCTGCTCAACGACGAGGAGGTCCGCCGCCTCAGCCGTCCGGTGAACGAAGCCGCTTGAGCAGCGCGGCTTGCCTTCTCCCCTTGTGGGAGAAGGTGGCCTCGCGAAGCGAGGTCGGATGAGGGGTGCTCCAGCTTAGCGCAAATCTTCATCCAAAATCCAGACTTCGGCGCACGGCGATCATTGGCGCCTCACTCCGTCCAGCACCCCTCATCCGGCTCGACGCTACGCGCCGATCCACCTTCTCCCGCAAGGGGAGAAGGGAAGACGTACCGCCGCTGCGGTTGCCGCAACTCCGCCGGCGGTCTATGTAAAGCCGCATGAGCGACACGACTTCACGCCTCTCCGGCTGGATGGACCTTGCCAACCCGACGCGGTTCGTCGCGCTGGCCGACAAGGTCGTGCCGTGGTTGGCGAGCGTCGCCGCCATCATCCTCGCTGTCGGTCTCTATATGAGCTTCACGGCGCCTGAGGATTTCCAGCAGGGCATCACCGTGCGCATCATGTATATCCACGTGCCTTTCGCCTGGCTTGCCATGATGTGCTACACGCTGATGGCGGTCTCGGCACTGGGCACGCTGGTCTGGCGCCATCCGCTGGCTGACGTGGCGCTGAAATCGGCGGCACCCATCGGCGCCGTCTTCACCGCCCTTGCACTGATCACCGGTTCGATCTGGGGCAAGCCGATGTGGGGCACCTGGTGGGTGTGGGACGCGCGGCTGACCTCGGTCTTCATCCTGTTCCTGATGTATCTCGGCATCATCGCGCTGACCCGCGCGCTCGACGATGCCGGACGTGCCGCCTGGGCCGCCGCGATCATCACCCTGGTCGGCTTCATCAACATCCCGATCATCAAATTTTCGGTCGACTGGTGGAACACGCTGCATCAGCCGGCGTCGGTGTTCCGGCTTGGCGGGCCGACCATTGATCCAAGCCTGTTGTGGCCGTTGCTGGTGATGGCGGTTGGTTTTATCGTGCTTTTCTTCGCGCTGCACCTAACGGCGATGCGCACCGAGATCTGGCGCCGCCGCGTCATTTCGATGCGCCGGGTTGCCGCGAGACAGGCTAGCTGATCTTCGTCGAGTTCCTTCGCGCCCCCCTCTGTCCTGCCGGACATCTCCCCCTCAAGGGACCCTCAAGGGGGGAGATTGAATGTCACGTATCGTTTCGCCAATCGCGAATGTTGAAAGAGAGGCGCTACCGGCGAAGGTACCGATCTCCCCCCTTGAGGGGGAGATGGCCGGCAGGCCAGAGGGGGGCGCTGTCCGGGCGCTGTCCCTAGTTGTGTGCGTCAAGTTCTGCAAAATGGCGTGGCATTGCGGTGACGTCGGCGTGTCCGCCGCGCAGCCCCCGTGTTTAGCGGAG
>NZ_JAMYSZ010000027.1:0-89370 GCF_040322215.1 Mesorhizobium sp. M0184 | reverse complement strand
GTCTGCGACACCATCATCGCTTACGTCCGCGATGACAGTTTGCAGCCTTGGCGGTAATCGCGCGCTCTTCCCTTCTCCCCCTGTGGGAGAAGGTGGATTGGCGCGCAGCGCCGAGACGGTTGAGGGGTGTTGGACGGAGCGCCGCCGGTGCCAAGCTGGAGCACCCCTCATCCGACCGAGCTTCGCTCGGCCACCTTCTCCCACAAGGGGAGAAGGGAGAGGCGAACACGTCCCTCGCGGCTAGTCGCCGGCACGGATGATTTTGCCGCTGGTGGGGCTTAATTTTAAGCTACTTCAATTCGTGGGTGCTCACGCCAGTGAGGTTTTTCCTTCATTACTTTATGCGCAAAGGAAAAATCCTTCCTCCGTGCTGCGATAAATCTGTTAGCCCATTGTATTTGAAGAGCATTCAGAAAAATAAGGATGTCCTTGGATATCGGCGCGTATTGAGAATCGACAAGCATTGCGATTTTCATTTTTGCCTGTTCTAGTCTTTCCTTCGCATCTAAAATCACTGACACACCGCTTTGAAGCGGAAGAGCGCCATCCACGAAAACCTTCAGTTGGATTTCACTTATTTTTTGCTCTGCCTTGGCACGTTCTTTATGAAAGCCGTCGATGATCGTAGGACACAAAAAACCTAGGACGAGATCCGAAGATATCGGGTAAATAAATTTCGATCCCTGGTACACCTAGTCCAATATTTCCGTACGGTCCAAAGTCGTTGTAATTGTGCATTACGAGCGGATTGTCTGAGATGTATAATTCTCCGGCGCAACACTTTTTTAGCAAGATCAATTTCTTGGTTGTCAAGTGTCCTGCAATCTCATCCAATTTATCGAGGTTCATTTTAAGGAGACAAAATTTTTCATATTCTTCGTCCGAAAAATGCTCGGGAATGTCGTTCGTTTTCAGATCGGGGAACCGAAGTTTGACATCTTGAAATATGCCAGAGTAGCTTTGACGCGACGACTTCGAGCGAAGGTGCTGCACAACCACAAAACAACAGAGCGTTGCCAAATCCATGGGGCTTAAGGCAGATACGGTCTCGTTAGCTATTATGCTTTCAAGAACAGGTTTTGCTAGGTTCTCTACGTGGGTGAACTTGCTTTCGAAATCCAGGTAAAAATTACCTTTTAAGCGGACGACATTATAATCCGCTTCGCCCATAATATTGCGTGGGTTAGTTCGAAATTCTTTGCAGGTCGATTTGTCAAAGACATGACATTGTCCTTCTGCGCAAAAATTGCGCAGAAGGAATTGTGGAACATAGTGCTGGTTCTCACGCGGCATCGATCCTCAGCTACACCCGCTCGTGGCCCCGCAAGTATCGCACTTCTCGCAAGTCCCGTTCCGCACCATCGTGAAGTTATGGCATTCCGAGCATTCGTTGCCGGTGTAGCCCTGCATCAGCGATTGCTGGCGCCGGTTGGCGGCGAGCGCTTTGGCTTCGGCTGCTTCTTTCGCGGCCTCGTCGGTGAACAGCTCCGTCGGGTCGGAGGCTTCCGCGTAGACGATGTCCTCGACCAGTTCCCTGGCGCGCTCCTCGTAGTCGCGCTTGTAGGCGACGGCTTCGTCGCTTGCCGGTTTTAGCGTCAGCACGTTGGAGCCGGAGAAAGCGGTCGGGGCGGTACGGGCTGGAGTTCCGGAACCGGAACCCGCAAAGCCTTTCGGCTCGGCGCCCATGCCCGACACCAGCTTGACCGGCGAGGCGCCGCGGGTCAGGCCCTTGGAGAAGGGCGTCGCCTTGCCTTCATTGATGCCGCGTCCGAGTGCCGTCTTGTCGAAATCCGACTGGTCGACATGGGCGAGATCGTGGCGGCCGAGATAGGAGACAGCCAGTTCGCGGAACACGTAGTCGAGGATCGACGTGGCGTTCTTGATGGCGTCGTTGCCCTGCACCATGCCGGCCGGCTCGAACTTGGTGAAGGTGAAGGCCTCGACATATTCGTCGAGCGGCACGCCATATTGCAGGCCGAGCGAGATGGCGATAGCGAAGTTGTTCATCATCGCCCGGAAGGCCGCACCTTCCTTGTGCATGTCGATGAAGATCTCGCCGATACGGCCGTCATCAAACTCGCCAGTGCGCAGATAGACCTTGTGGCCGCCGACGACCGCCTTCTGGGTATAGCCCTTGCGGCGGTTCGGCAGTTTCTCGCGGTCGCGGTAGAGACGCTCGACGACGCGCTCGACGATCTTCTCGGTCACCTGCACGGCGCGCTGTGCGGCCGGCGCCGCGATCAGCTGCTCGATGGCTTCGTCCTCGTCGTCTTCGACGTCGGCAAGCAACGAGGCGTTGAGCGGCTGCGACAGCTTCGAGCCGTCGCGATAGAGCGCGTTGGCCTTCAGCGCCAGCTTCCACGACAGCATGTAGGCGCCCTTGGCGTCTTCCACCGTCGCGTCGTTCGGCATGTTGATGGTCTTGGAGATGGCGCCGGAGATGAAGGGCTGCGCCGCCGCCATCATCATGATGTGGCTGTTGATCGACAGCGAACGCTTGCCGATCTTGCCGCACGGGCTGGCGCAGTCGAACACCGGCAGGTGTTCGGCCTTCAGGAACGGCGCGCCTTCCAGCGTCATCGCCCCGCAGACATGGATGTTGGCGGCCTCGATGTCCTTCTTCGAAAAGCCCAGCGCCGGCAGCATCTCGAACGAGAAATCATTGAGCTGCTCGTCGGTGAAGCCGAACGTCTCCTTCACCCAGTCGGCGCCCAGCGTCCACTGGTTGAAGACGAACTTGATGTCGAAGGCCGACTTCAGCGCCGCATTGAGCGCTGCGATCTTTTCGTCGGTAAAGCCTTTTGCCTTGAGCGAGCCGGGATTGATGCCCGGCGCCTGGTTGAGATTGCCGTGGCCGACGGCATAGGCCTCGATCTCGGCGATCTGGCTCTCGGAATAGCCGAGCGTGCGCAGCGCTTCCGGAACGGCGCGGTTGATGATCTTGAAATAGCCGCCGCCGGCCAGCTTCTTGAATTTTACCAGCGCGAAGTCGGGCTCGATGCCGGTGGTGTCGCAATCCATCACCAGGCCGATCGTGCCGGTCGGTGCGATCACCGTTGCCTGTGCGTTGCGGTAGCCATGCTCCTCGCCGAGCTCGATGGCGCGGTCCCAGGCGGCCTTGGCATGGTCGGCAAGCTCCTGCTGCCTGAGATCCGAGGCGACCAGCGGCACCGGGTTGACGGCTAGCTTCTCGTAGCCGTCCCTTTCGCCATAGGCCGCGCGGCGGTGGTTGCGCATGACGCGCAGCATGTTCTGCGCGTTGCGGTCGTAGTCGGGGAACGCGCCGAGCTCGGCGGCCATTTCGGCCGAAGTTGCATAGGCCGTGCCGGTCATGATCGCGGTGAGGGCGGCACAGATGGCGCGGCCCTCGTCGGAATCATAGGGAATGCCCGAGGTCATCAGCAGGCCGCCGATATTGGCGTAGCCGAGGCCGAGCGTGCGGTACTCGTAGGAAAGCTTGGCGATCTCCTTCGACGGGAACTGCGCCATCATGACGGAGATTTCCAGCACCATGGTCCACAGCCGCACTGTGTGCTCGTAGGCAGCGATGTCGATGGTGCCGTCGGCGTTGCGATAGGGCAGAAGGTTGATCGAGGCCAGGTTGCAGGCGGTGTCGTCGAGGAACATGTATTCCGAGCACGGGTTGGACGCCCGGATCGCACCGGCCGAGGCGCAGGTGTGCCAGTCGTTCATCGTCGTGTTGAAATGCAGGCCCGGATCGGCCGATGCCCAGGCGGCATAGCCGATCTTTTCCCAGAGATCGCGCGCCTTCAGCGTCTTCAGCACCTTGCCGTCCTTGCGGGCGGTGAGATGCCAGTCGCCGTCCTGCTCGACGGCGCGCAGG
Source organism: Mesorhizobium sp. M0184 (assembly GCF_040322215.1). NCBI lineage: Bacteria > Pseudomonadati > Pseudomonadota > Alphaproteobacteria > Hyphomicrobiales > Phyllobacteriaceae > Mesorhizobium > Mesorhizobium sp. M0184. The sequence continues at coordinate 85,526 of NZ_JAMYSZ010000027.1, read as the reverse complement.
AAATCGTCCTTCAGCGACACCGAATTGTTGGAATTCTGGCCGGAAACCGTGAGATAGGCGTCCGAATCCCAGTCGGTGTCGTAGGTCTTGAACGACATCGAGGTGTAGCCCTGCTTTGCAAACTGGATGACGCGGTAGATGTAGTTCTCCGGCACCGCGTCCTTCTTGGCCGCCTTGATCTCGCGCTTCAGTGCGGTGTTGACCGCCGGGTCGAAGCAATCGTCGCCATTGCCTTCGCAGTTGATGCAGGCCTTCATGATCGCTTCGAGACGCTTCTTGACGATCTTCGAGCCGGTGACCAGCGAGGCGACCTTCTGCTCCTCATTGACCTTCCAGTCGATGAATTCCTCGATATCGGGATGATCGGCGTCGACGATGACCATTTTCGCGGCGCGGCGTGTCGTGCCCCCCGACTTGATGGCGCCCGCGGCGCGGTCGCCGATCTTGAGGAAGCTCATCAGCCCCGACGAACGACCGCCGCCCGACAGCTTTTCGCCTTCGCCGCGCAGGAACGAGAAGTTGGAGCCGGTGCCGGAGCCGTATTTGAACAGCCGCGCCTCACGCACCCACAGGTCCATGATGCCGCCCTCGTTGACGAGGTCGTCCTGCACGCCCTGGATGAAGCAGGCATGCGGCTGCGGATGCTCGTAGGAAGACTTCGACTTGGTCAGCTTGCCGGTGAACGGGTCGACATAGAAATGGCCCTGGCTCGGACCGTCGATGCCATAGGCCCAGTGCAGGCCGGTGTTGAACCATTGCGGCGAGTTCGGCGCGACGCGCTGGGTGGCCAGCATATAGGCGAGCTCGTCGCGGAAGGCGCTCGCGTCTTCCTCCGACTTGAAGTAGCCGCCCTTCCAGCCCCAATAGGTCCAGGTACCGGCAAGCCGGTCGAAGACCTGGCGGGCGTCGATCTCGGAACCGTAGCGCTCGGCTTCCGGCAGCTTGGCCAGTTCAGCCTCGTCGGCGACGGAGCGCCACAGGAAGGAGGGGACTTGCGTCTCTTCGACCTTCTTCAGCCGTGCGGGAACACCCGCCTTGCGGAAATATTTCTGCGCCAGGATATCGGCGGCAACCTGGGAGAACTGCGCCGGCACGTCGATGTTGTCCAAGCGGAACACCACCGAGCCATCCGGATTCTTGATCTCGGAAAGCGCCTTGCGGAATTCGATCTCCGCGTAAGCTGATTGCCCTGGCTTGGTGAAACGACGCTCGATGCGCATTGGTCCGGTCCCTTTTGTCTACATATAGCGCTTTTCCCAGAGGATTTCTGCCCTCTTGACGAAACGCGCATGTCCGCCGTCTGCCGGCGTTCGAAACCCGCCGGCTCTCATCATCACAGTCTCCGCCGCCCTGCCGGTCGAACCTCTTGCGAGGCCGCTGTCCAACGCGCTCACGGACCCTGTGGGTCCCTCAAAGCTGAAAACTTTTTGTAACGCCCTCGGTCGAGGGAACTTCACATTATCTAGCGTCGAACCTACCTGCAAACACTAAATATAGTATTAACAGACAATTTATTCAAGTCCGACAATCCTCCCCTCTCGCCCCCCAAGGCTTCAAAATCCCACGCATTCGCCGGCCTCGTAAACAGGCGGGAACGCGGATCAAAACGCACATATTCCGGGAAAAAGACCGGCCTCGAAACTTTTCCGGTCGCACTGTCAACAAGAGCGCATGGCCTATAAAAGGCGACTCGTTTTGCGACGTCAAGGATTCGTTTGCGTAGGCTTTTATGACCCCCACATCTTGTGTGTCACACATGTGGATAACGGGGATAGAAGCGGAGCGCAAGGAAGGGTCGGCTTTGGGTGGAGGCGCTTCGGCAACGACGTTCACAGCACCTGAGCGATAGGCTATGCGCGACTGAGACTCAGGAGAACTGATGCGGATCCGCGCAGAAATGGGCGATGATCTGGCTGAGGTCGGGTTCGTTGACCATGCGCACAGCCTCGGCGGCGCTGACCCATTTGCGGGTGCGTGCCCGCTTTTCCTTCCACCGGTCGGCGACCTTGTCGACCTGCAGCGGGAAGACCAGCACCTCGCACGGCACTTCCTCGCCGGTAGCCAGCAGCTTGGCGTAGAAATAACGGCCGGCCTCGTGATGTGAGATCGTGCCGCGCAGCCCGGCCTCCTCGCCGGCTTCGCGTGCCGCCGCTTCGCAAAGCGGCTCCTTCGCTTCCGGCCAGCCCTTGGGAAGCACCCAGCGGCCGGTATCGCGGCTGGTGATCAGCATGATTTCCACGCCGTCGCCGCTATCGCGCCAAGGCAACGCTGCAACCTGCAGGCGGGAGGGCACCGCGCCGAAGAGTCGCCGGACCCTTTCGGCCTTATGGTTGTGCGTCGTTGGCCTCGTCAACATCGGAGAAGCTTGCCCCAGCTTCCAGAATCATTTGCCGTCTCACGAATCTTACGGCTAATTATAAGCAATGAAAGTAAAAAATGTTTCACGGATCGGCCAGATTCCGTCAATCTGCGCCGATCTCAGCCTAATGGCGCGACTGCAGCAGCGTCGCGCCACGCCTTTATCGGTGTGCGGAGGTCCCCTGGGCGGACTCGGTGCATCAAGCGGCGTTGCCGCGAATCAGCCGGCGTGATCGTCGGCGATCGGCTTTTGGTAGGTGAAGCCCATGTCCCAGGGGAAATAGATCCAGGTGTCCTGGCTGACCTCGGTAACGAAAGTGTCGACCATCGGCCTGCCTTTCGGCTTGGCATAGACGGTGGCGAAATGCGCCTTGGGCATCATCGCGCGCACTATGCCCGCCGTCTTGCCGGTGTCGGTGAGGTCGTCGATGATCAGCACGCCGGCCCCGTCATCGGCGAGCAGCGCCGGCGTGACCTCCTTCAGCACCTGCAACTGCCCCTGGCTGGTATAATCGTGGTAGGAGGCGACGCAGACCGTCTCGATGATGCGGATGCCAAGCTCGCGCGAAATGATAGCCGCCGGAACCAGGCCGCCGCGCGTGATGCAGACGATCGCCTTCCATTGCCCCTTGTTGGCGCCGGCAAGCCGCCAGGCGAGCGCGCGCGCATCGCGGTGGAACTGGTCCCAGGAGACCGGGAAGGCTTTTTCGGGCAGGGACATCTCTCGCGCACTCCGCAAAGCGCGCATCGCGCGCAGACACTATGGAATGCGCGCGGAATTAACTGGAAAGGCTTGGCTTTGGCAAGGGCGCGGCAAAGCGATTGTCCTGCCAGCTATCCCTGTGAACCTACCGCGACAGGAAAGCCGCCACGGGTGCGGTGCGCAGCACCGTTCGCGTCACCCCGCCGAACAGCAGCTGGCGCAGCCAGGAATGGCTGTAGGCGCCGAGCACGAGCAGGTCCGCACCCGACTCGGCGACCCTGGTCTGGATGATGTCGTCGACCGAGGCGCCGCCGGACCTCAGCACCGAGACGCTGACGGTCGCGCCATGCCTGGACAGCGAGGCGGCGATCTCGGCGCCGGCTGTTTCCGGCGCCTCGTCGAGCGTATCCGGCGGGTCGATGACGACGATGTCGGTCTTTTCGGCCTCGATGATGAACGGCAAGGCATCGAAGGCCGCGCGCGCGGCCTCCTTGCTGCCGTTCCAGGCGAGCAATACGTGCTTGAAGCTGGTGACGAGCGGACCCGAATGCGGCACCACCAGCACCGGCCGGCCGGCATCGTAGACCAGGGTGTCGACGTCGGCGCTCGGGTCGCTGCCCGATTCGCGCTGGGCGGCGATGATCAGGTCCGCGGTGCGAACGGTCGAGATGCCGGTCAGCGCACTGTCGCCGGAAAAACTCTCGAGACTGCGCCACTCGAACGACAGGCCGGAATCCTCGATGCGCTTGTGAAAGGCGGCCTGCAACTTCTCGGCGCGCTCCCGGTTCATATCGGCGGAAACCTGCAGGAACTCGGTGTCCGGAAAGCCGGTGGCAGAGGTGTAGGGCACGGGCAGCGCCTCGGCATGGATGCCGATCAGATGGCTCTGGAACCGGCCGGCCAGCGGGATCGCGCAGTCGAGGACGCGCTCGGCGTCCTGTTCGTTCTGTAGTATGGCGACGATGGTCTTGAAGCGCATGGCAGTCCCTCACTTCTTACGGCGATCCCATCCGTGACAAACGTCACTGCGCGATGCTGGTTCCGTCAGGCCGGCCGATCAGCCCACTCGGCTTGCCTTGATCAAGCCCGCCACCATAGCCTCTACGTCGGCGCGTGCGGAGTCCAGCGCCTGCTGGCTGCGGGCGCGCACCACCAGTTCCGTCCAGAACTTGCCGTCGCCATATTTCGGGTAGGAGCCGATGATCGTGTCCGGATGCGCCTTCTGGATGTCACCCAGCGGCCCGCCGATCAGGCCTTCGCCGAACGGGCATTCCACGGTTGCTGACAGCATTTTGGTGCCGGCTCGCAATGTCGGCACGACATTGTCGAGCATCGCCTGGAAAATCGCCGGCACGCCGGCCATGACATGGACGTTGCCAATGCGAAAGCCCGGCGCAACCGACACTGGGTTGTCGATATGGTCTGCCCCGTGCGGCATCCGCGCCATGCGCTTGCGCGCTTCGGTGTATTCGATGCCGCGGGCCGCGTAGCTTGCCTCCAGCAGGGCGTAGGCCCTGGCGTCGTATTCGCATGGCACGCCAAAGGCCTTGGCAACCGAATCGGCGGTGATGTCGTCATGCGTCGGGCCGATGCCGCCGGTGGTGAAGACATAAGTATAGCGGGGGCGCAGCGCATTCACCGCAGCGACGATCTCGTCTTCCTCGTCCGCAACGATGCGCACTTCCTTCAGGTCGATGCCGATCGCCGTCATGATGTCGGCGAGGTGGCCGATGTTCTTGTCCTTGGTGCGGCCGGACAGAATCTCGTCGCCGATGACGAGCATGGCGGCGGTGACGATTTCGGTCATGATTGGCTCCGGCAAACGGGTCGCCTGAGATAGCGCGGCAAACGGCCGGCGGCAATGCCGCCAAATGACGGATCTACCTGTGCCACCTCCCTTGCAGTGCACCCGTCGGCGGGTGATGCTGCGTGCCGGTTTGGAGCCCTGAGCAAGACATGCCGGCATCGATTCTGCTATGGCTACCCGACGCGCTGTTTCTGCTGGCGCTCGTCATGGCAGCCTATCCGATGCTGGCGACGCTGCGGATCGCGGCGAAGGCCGAAAGGCTGGTGCCGGCCAGTGGCAAATTCATCGAGATCGACGGCAACCGCATCCACTATGTCGAGACGGGCGAGGGGCGGCCGATCGTCTTCCTGCACGGCCTCGGCGCGCAGCTTCATCAATTCGGCCACACGCTGTTCGGACGATTCGGCCCGAACTATCGGCTGATCGCGCTCGATCGTCCGGGCTCCGGCTATTCGATGCGGGCCAGGGGCGCCAGCGGACGGCTGCCCGAGCAGGCCGAGATCGTGCGGCACTTTATCGACGCGCTTGGGCTGGAAAAGCCTTTGGTCGTCGGTCATTCGCTGGGTGGCGCCATCGCGCTGACGCTGGCTATCGAGCATCCAGAGGCGATTTCCGGCATCGCCTTGCTGGCACCGCTGACCCATCTGGAGCCGGACGCGCGCGAGAAGTTCGGTCCGCTGTACATTAAGTCGCCGCTGCGGCGCCGGATCATGGCTCATACGGTGGCGATCCCGGCGGCTCTCAAATATGCGGAAGCGACGCTTGCCTTCATCTTCGCGCCGCAGACGGCGCCGGCCGACTATATGGTCGAGGGCGGCGGCTGGTGCGGGCTGAGGCCAAGCCATTTCTATGCAACGTCGACCGATGTCATGGCCATCGAGCACGACCTTGGCCGCATCGAGCAACGCTATCGCGAGATCACCATGCCGGCCGGCATTCTGTTTGGTGCTTCCGATCTCGTGCTGGGCATCGATATTCAAGGCTGGCCGGTGATGGAAAAGATCAGGGGGCTCGATTTCGAGCCTGTCGAGGGGCTTGGTCACATGCCGCAATTCGTCGAGCCGGAACGGGTCGTCGCTTTCATAGAACGCATTGCCGACCGCGCATTTGCGCCGAAGTCCGACACCGGCAGCTGACACCCTTCCGGAACGCGGTCTCGGCCGGCAGGGTGCCTACCCCAGGCATTCCCGGCCGCCGGGAATACCTCCGAACCCAATCACGATGCTGGCTATTCCTTCACGGCTCCGGTCATCGAGGAAACATAGTGCTCGACAAAGAACGAATAGAGCACCACGACCGGCAGCGAGCCGATCAGCGCTCCCGCCATCAGCGCCCCCCATTCATAGACGTCCGAGCGCACCAGCTCGGTGAGCACGCCGACCGGCACAGTCTTGTTTTCGGACGACTGGATGAAGGTCAAGGCGTAGATGAACTCGTTCCATGACAGCGTGAATGCGAAGATGCCGGCGGAAATCAGGCCCGGCACCGATAGCGGCAGCACGATCTTGGTGAGGATCTGCCAACGGCTCGCCCCGTCGATCAGCGCGCATTCTTCCAGCTCGAACGGGATCGAGCGGAAATAACCCATCAGCAGCCATGTGCAGAACGGGATCAGGAAGGTCGGATAGGTGAGGATGAGCGCGAACGGCGTGTCGTAAAGTCCAAGGTTGAACACCATCACAGATAGCGGAATGAACAGGATCGAGGGCGGCACGAGATAGGCGAGGAACACCGCGAGGCCGACCTGCCGCGCCCCGGAGAACCTCAAGCGTTCGATCGCGTAGGCAGCGAACACCGCAGCCAGCAGCGACAGGAACGTGGCGGCGGTCGAGATGATGATCGTGTTGAGCAGCCAGCCCGGATAAGACGTCTCGAAGAGCAGGTAACGGATATGCTCGAGCGTCGGATGCACCACCCAGAACGGATTGAAATTGGCGTAGTCGGTCATCTCGAGGTTGGGCTTAACCGCCGTGATCGTCATCCAGTAGAACGGAAACAACAGCACGATGACGAAGATCAGCAACGGCAGGTAGACCGTCACCACGCGGCGCGGCAAACTCTGCAGGTAGCCCATGCCGCCTTCGTCGAGTTCGGGGCGTTTGCTCGTTTCGATCGCGGTCATGTCAATCTCCGCCGCCCTGCTGCCATTTGCGGCGCTGCAGGCCAAAGTAGCTGAACAGGATCGCCGCCAGCAGGAACGGGATCATGGCGACCGCGATCGCGGCGCCTTCGCCAAGCTGGCCTCCGGAAATGCCGCGCTGGAACGACAGCGTCGCCATCAGGTGCGTGGCGTTCACCGGCCCGCCGCGCGTCAGCACATAGATCAGCTGGAAGTCGGTGAAGGTGAACAGCACCGAAAATGTCATGGTGATGGCGATGATCGGCGTCAGCAGCGGCAGCGTCACATAGCGGAACAATTGCCAGCGGCTGGCGCCGTCGAGCGTGGCGGCCTCGTAGAGCGACTGCGGAATCGTCTGCAGGCCGGCAAGCAGCGTGATCGCCACGAAAGGAATGCCGCGCCAGACATTGGCGGCGATGACCGAAGCCCGCGCATTCTCGGGATCGCCGAGGAAGTTGATGCGATGGTCGATCAGGCCCATTTCCATAAGCGCCCAGGACAGGATCGAGAATTGCGAATCGTAGATCCACCAGAAGGCGATCGCCGACAGCACCGTCGGCACCACCCAGGGCAGCAGGACGATCGCGCGGAAGAACGACTTGAACGGCAGGTTCTGGTTGAGGATAAGCGCCAGCCACAGGCCGAGCACAAACTTCAGGACCGAGGCGCTGATCGTGTAGAGCAAGGTGTTGAAGACGGAGAGCCAGAAGACGGCGTCATCCCACAGATATTCATAGTTCTCGAAGCCGATGAAGATGCCGGGGCGGCCGATGCGGGCATCGGTGAAGCCGAGCCAGACGCCGAGCCCGAGCGGATAGGTCAGGAAGACCAGCAGCAGTGCCGCCGCGGGCAGCATGAAGCCGAAGCCAAGCGCGTTATGACTTTCGGACACGAACGTCAGAATGCGCGACAGCGCCGACCGGCGTGGCTGAGCGGCAGCGGAGGTCACGGCCATGGTCGGCTCCTCTAAGGTCTCATTGAACGGCCGGGCGGCCATGCGCGATTCGAAGCCGGGCAGCATGGCTGCCCGGGTGAACCCGGCTCAAACGCGATAGTAGCGGTTTGCGCGCTTCTCGGCTTCTTCCATCGCTTCTTGCGGCGTCGCCTGGCCTGTCACCGCCTTGGCGAACATGTCGACCAGCACATAGTCGGCCATGGTCGCCGCCGAGGCATAGCCAAGCGGGCCGGCATAGCCGTTGGGCCGCAGCGTCGCCGAGGCCTTGGCGTAGGCGGCGTTGTTCGGATCGGCCGTCCACACCGGGTTGTTGTCGAAGGCTTTGAGCGTCTGGCAGCAATAGCCTGCCGACGACGTGATCCACTGCGACATTTGCGGATCCTCGAACATGAACTGCAGGTAGGCCTTGGCGGCGTTGGGGTAGGGCGTGTAGTCGAAGATCACGGCCGTGGTCACCTGGAACAGCTCGACGGATTTTCCGACCGGGCCGATCGGCAGGTTGGTGGTGCGGATGTCCTTGGCTATCTCAGTGAGCTTCGGATCCTTGTCCTTGTTGATCTTGGCGGTGTTGTAGGCGGAAATGCCGTTGGCGATGACGCTCAATTGCCCGGCCAGGAAGGCGCGGTTGTTGTTGACGTCGAGCCAGCTTTCGGTGCCGGGAATGAACGTCTTGTAGAGTTGCTGCGCGTATTCGATCGCCTTGAGCGTCTCGGGGCTGTTGATCGTCACCTTGCCGCTCTCGTCGACCATCTGACCGCCATGGCTCCATAGCAGCCAGTGAGCGTAGTTGTTGCCGTCGCCGACGCCGTGGCCATGCGTGAAGCCGGCCGGGTGCCCCTTTGCCTGCAATGCCTTGCAAAGCTCGAGCAGGCCCGCCGTGTCCTTCGGAAATTCGGAGAAGCCGGCCTCCTTCACCCAGCTTTCGCGATAGACGATGGCATTGCCGATGGTCGCCAGCGGCAGGCCGAGGAATTTGCCTTGCCGTGTCGCATATTGGTGCGGTCCATCGTGCCAGCCGCCATATTTCGAGCCGAGATATTCGCCCAGTTCCGTCACGTCGTGCAGCTTGTCGGGATATTGGTGCGGGTCGTCGAACCAGACGAACATCAGGTCCGGGCCGGAGCCGACATTGGCGGCGACCGCCGCCTTGGGGCGGATGTCCTCCCAGCTTTCCTTGTCGACGCGGACCTCGACACCGGTCGCTTCGGTAAAGCGCTTGGTGTTGGCCAGCCATTGATCCTCGTCGCCCTGCACGAAAGGCGACCAGCGCAACAGCCTGAGCTTGGCGCCGTCCTCGGGCTTGTATTTCAACCCCTCCTGGGCAAAGGCGGGAGAGCCGATGAGCCGGCTTCCCAAGGCTCCCGCCGCAACGCCGGCGGTGGTGCGGATCACGTCACGTCTGGTGAATTTCATGCTCGCTTCCTCCTGCTTATTGTCCTTGCCGTCCTACTGCCCGATGGGTGTTTCGAACCGCTGTCCGGTTTTGCCGTGAAAGAGATGGATGAGGCCAGGCTCGGCCGTAAGCCGGATGGTTTCGCCCGGCGTGAAGGAATGGCGTTCCCGGAAGTTTGCGACGATCTCCTCGCCGCCGGCGGTGCGGCCGATGAGCTGCACTTCGGACCCTGTCGGCTCGACCACCACGACGGTGACCGGGATGCCCTGATGGTCGGACAGCCGTAAATGCTCGGGCCGTATCCCCAGCACGACCGGCTCACCATTGCCGATGGAAAGTGCAGACGCCAACGGGACCGAAATCCCTCCGGCGCCGCGAAATGACGGCGAGCCGTCGCTTACGATCTCGCCCCTGAGCATGTTCATGGCGGGCGAGCCGATGAAGCTAGCGACAAAAATATTGTTCGGCCGGTCGTACAGCTCGAGCGGCGGCCCGATCTGCTCGACGATGCCGTCATGCATGACGACGATCTTGTCGGCCATGGTCATCGCCTCGATCTGGTCGTGGGTGACGTAGACCGTCGTCGTCTTCAGGCGCTGGTGCAGTTCCTTGATCTCGGCGCGCATCTGCACCCGGAGCTTGGCATCGAGATTGGATAGCGGCTCGTCGAACAGGAAAACCTGCGGATCGCGCACGATCGCCCGGCCCATGGCAACGCGCTGGCGCTGCCCGCCGGAAAGCTGGCGCGGATAGCGGTCGAGCAGCGGCACCAGTCCCAGGATTTCGGCCGCGCGCCGCACGCCGGCATCGCTCTCCGTCTTGGGAACGCCCTTGAGCATCAGCGAGAACGCCATGTTCTCGGCGACCGTCATATGCGGGTAGAGCGCATAGTTCTGGAAGACCATGGCGACGTCGCGCTCCTTTGGCGCAACGTTGTTGACGACACGTTTGCCGATCGCGATCTGGCCGCGCGAGATCTTTTCCAGGCCGGCGATCATCCTGAGCAGGGTCGACTTTCCGCAACCCGAAGGCCCGACCAGCGTGACGAACTCGCCGTCGTCTATATCGACGCTGACCCCGTGCAGGACCTCGACGGTCCCAAATGATTTGTAAACATCGCCGATCGCGACAGACGCCATCGATCTCCTCCCGATTGATTCCCGCAACGACTTCGAAGGAAACCGCTTTCTTGCCTGGCCCGCGACCGTGCCCAGGCTCCTCCCTGGTCACACGCGATGTGAGACGGTAGCGCTACCAAACCGACCTGTAAAGCACGCCGGCATCACTGGGATATCGACACACCCTAATCCGAAACCTCGGTCTGCGGCCGGTCGCGGCCATCGGCGAGCTCGTCGTGCCATTTGCCGTCGGCGTCCTCGTACTGGATGCCGTCGGTGTTGCCGGCGACCTGCTGTTCGGCGGAAGCGATCTCGGCGGCGCGCAACGCGTCCTGATGAGTGGGGAACGTTTCGGAGAATGTCGAGCCGACCTTGTAGGCCCAGCCTCCGTCATGCTCGACGATCTTGTAGGTCAGTTTCGCCATGAAACCCTCCGGTTGAAAGCCCGTTGCCTCAATGCAGCCTATCGTCGGCCAGTCTGTCGTCTGGCAGCCTGTCGTCTGTGACCAGCACGTCCGATTCCCTGGCGGCTTCGATCAGTGCCCGGCGCGCATCCGCCGTCGAACGATAACCTTCCAGCACTTTTAGGCAAGTGTCGAGGGCATCACGATGACGCGGCCCGCGATTGAGTGGCCAGACCGTCATCAGGCACTCCGCCGCCTCCTGGGCGCTGCGGATCTGCCGATATTTGCCGACATGGCCGAGTTCGACCACGACCGGTTTTTCAAATGGCTTGCTGTCCATCATCGCCGCCAACGCGGAGCGGCCGATTTGGTTGCAACTGCTATTTTAGCTCAGGCGAAATAGCTCAATAGCCGCAGTCGTTGCGCAGCCAGCGTGCATTCGCCCAGCCGGTGCGGCCGCCGAAATCGACCTTGTACCAGCTTCCGCGGCGGTCGAAGATCTCGGTTTGGTCGCCGTTGAACAATTGCCCGATCATGCGCGACGACGAGTTCGGTCGGGCTCGAACGGCGAGAAAGCCGCTTCCCGTCGCCAGATTGTAGTGCCTGGAAAGGCCGTGCACCGTGCCTTCGCAATATTGCGCCCCGGCCGGCGTCGGTGCGGCGAACGACAGCCCGGCCACAACCGCGGCAGCGACCGCAATGGAATTCCCCCTGAACGGCATGTCTCTGCTCCCCCACCGCCGCGCCCAGCCGCGGCCCCGGCCACTCTACACCGGCAGAGGATCAAAGCGAAGCTGTGATGCCCCGTCCAGCGAGACGAACCCGCCGTCAGTTCGCCGCCTTCATCCAGTGCTGCATCGTCGTCACCGAGCGGGCAAGCTGCGGCGCCGGGTGGATTTTTTCGCCGAAGGTGGCCGCGGCGCGCCAGCCCCAGCGCGGATCGGCAAGAAAGGCGCGCGCCAGCGCCACCATGTCGGCGCGGCCGTCGGCGACGATCGCCTCGGCCTGTTTCGGATCGTCGATCAGACCGACGGCCCGCGTCGGGATGCCGACGGCCTTGCGCACCGCTTCGGCCAGATGCACCTGGTAGCCGGGCCCGGAGGGCAGCTTCTGCAACGGTGAATTGCCGCCGCTCGAGCAGCAGAGATAGGCGACGCCGGCTTCCTTCAGCGCTTTTGCCACTTCGATCGCATCCTCGACCTCGAAGCCGCCATCGACCCATTCCTTGATCGACAGACGCGCGCCCAGCATCAGCCTGGGCACCGCCTTCTTCACCGCCTTGGCGATCTCGACGGCGAAACGCATGCGGTTTTCCAGCGAGCCGCCCCAGCGGTCGGTGCGCCGGTTGGAGAGCGGCGACAGGAACTGGAAGATCAGATAGCCATGCGCGGCATGCAGCTCGATGAAGTCGAAGCCGGCGCGCTCGGCCCGCCGTGCCGCTTCTGCGAAGCGTTCGATGATTTGCAGGATCTCGTCGTCCTCCAGCGCCCGCGGCACCTGCCAGCCGGTGCCGTAGGCGATGGCCGAGGCCGACACGATCGGCCACGGGTCCTGATCGGCATGCAGCGGGCCGCCGCCCTCCCAGGGTTTGCGGTTCGAGGCCTTGCGGCCGGCATGGGCAAGCTGCGTGCCGAATTTCGTGCCCGGTGCGGCGACACGCTTGGCTGCATCCAGCGTGCGTCGCGCGGCCGCCTCGTTGTCCTCGGAATAGAGGCCGAGGCAGCCATGCGAGATGCGGCCGCGCCGTTCGACGTCGGTCATCTCGACGGTGACCATGCCGGCGCCGGACATCGCCAGGTTCATCCAGTGATAGAGGTGCCAATCGCTGGCCGAGCCGTCCTCGGCCGAATACTGGCACATCGGTGCGACCGCGATGCGGTTGGGGAAGGTCAGGCCGTCGAGGGTGATCGGCTGGAAAAGCGATGAGGTCATAAAAAACTCCGGAAAGGGTTGCCGCTATTTATGCAGCCGATTGTGCCAGCGCCAGACACGAGACGGTGAACCGGCGCACTGGACCAATTGGTGGCCCGATTGCACGAACCGCCGTTCGCGGCTACGCCTTGCCGCGGCAGCAGGGAGTCCACCATGGAAGATCGCATTCGCATCCGCTCGGAGGAAGTCCTTTCCGACGAATGGGCGGTTTTGAAAAAAACCGTCTTCGACTACCGCCGGCGCGACGGCAAATGGGAAACGCACACCCGCCAGACCTACGATCGCGGTGACGGCGCGGTGATCCTGCCTTTCGATCCCGACCGCTCGACGGTGCTTCTGGTGCGGCAGTTCCGCTACCCGGCCTACGTCACCGGCCACAAGGAGCCGCTGATCGAGGCGTGCGCCGGCCTGCTCGACGAAGACGATCCCGAAACCTGCATCCGCAAGGAGGCCGAGGAGGAACTCGGCTACCGGCTGAAGGACGTGCAGCGGCTGTTTTCGCCCTATATGAGCCCCGGCAGCGTGACCGAGCGGCTCTGGTTCTTCGTCGCCCGCTATTCGCCCGCCGACCGCATTTCCGACGGTGGCGGCGCGCATGACGAAGGCGAAGACATCGAAGTTTTGGAAATGCCGCTCGACGAGGCACTGGCCGGCATCCACGATGGTCGGATCATCGACGCCAAGACGATTATCCTGATCCAGCATTTGAAGCTGAACCCGATCGGGGTGTGATCCGTGCCGGAAGCTGTACCCTGCGAGGAATCGCGCGGCCGGAAGCTCATCGCGCATGGTGCCGAAATACTGGGCGGCGAATTCAACATGATGCCGGTCGACTTCTACGAAGACGGCGGTGAGCCGGTGTTCGGAGAGTTCACGATCTACCCCGCGGCGGCCAGTTGCAGTTCGATGCGCCGGCCTTCGATCGCTAATTGGGCTCCCACCGGGTACCCCTTCCACCAGGCCGCCTTGCGGGGCTGGGACAAGGCGACGCTGGTTGCGGCTGGACGCCTGGGGCTGAACAAGACTTCTTTTGCCGGCGCGATCGGCGAGGCTCCACGGGGGCAGAGGTCTTATCGCCCGATCGTTACGCCCGTTAGCCTTTGTCCTTGAGGTCCGCTTCATAGTCCTGCCCGCCGTAATAGACGCCGAGGATGGCAATGGTGTCGGCTTCGGCCGTGAAGGCAATGCTGACGCGGCGGCGGTAGCCTAGAACGCGGAGGCCGGGACGAATATCGTCGCGGCGCGTTCCGCGTTCGGGAAACGGCTCGAACGCGTGCAATAGGCGACGATGCCGCAAACGAACGATTCCGCACGGGCTGTGGAGGAATATTCCTCTATGTAGCGATACAGCGCATCCAACTGGCGCTCCGCTTGCGCGGAAAATACAACCGTGCGCGTCATTCCTTAGTGGCATCATCGCGTCGCGCGGCGGCGCGGTCGCGGATACGCAGCATGACCTGCTCGGCAGGGACGGCGCTGGACGGATTCGCCTTGTACTCGTCGTAGCTCTGGGCGACTTCCTCGCGCAGCCAGCGTTCAACCGCGGCGTCGCGGTCGAGCAGCGCGCGCACGCCCTCGCGCAGCACTTCGCTGACGGAGGCGTACGCGCCGGATTCGACCTTGCGCGCGACGGCCTCGGCCATGTCGCGCGGGAGGGTGATACTTATCGGCTGGGTGGTTCGCATGGGCGGACTCCTTTTCCACCATACAGCAGCCGATGTGACAAAATCATATCGAAATTGCTGGCGATGATGCGTGTGACCGATACCGCCGCCCTTGCCTGAGTGCGCTTTGGAAGCTGGCAAACGAACATGCGGACACCGGATACGCATATCGCAGATCCCGCATCGGCTCGCCGGCTCCTGGTCGAGAAATGGCATGTGGCAGCCTGTATGCGGCGAGTTCACGCTCTTGCTTAATGCATGTCGCGCAAAAGTGTGCAGCGGTTTTGCGATAACGACATGCATGAAAAACAAGAACCTAAAGCGCGTCGCATGAGGCCGATCGAACGCGACACGCTTTAGGCCGCAATGGCGCCGATGTTGCTGGTGCGGACGACGGGACTCGAACCCGTACGATCAGAGATCGAGGGATTTTAAGTCCCTTGCGAGGGCTTGGTGTGGGCGACGGGATTTGAACCCGTAAGTGCTTGAAACACCGGCAGATTTTAAGTCTGCTGCGTATACCAGTTCCGCCACGCCCACCTCCCACATTGTGGGGAAATCCCACCAGTCTCCCACATGGTTTCCCACCCGGTCGGCCTAGGATTTGCCGTTCACTACCACGAGCCTCGGAGCCGCGCCACCTTCGAGCGCCGTGAGGTTGTCGAGCAGATGGTTCGGCGCAAGGTGGGCGTAGTTCAGGGTGGTCTGGATCGACTTGTGACCCATCCAGATTTGGACGCGACGGATGTCTATCCCACGGATGATCTGCCACGAGCAGCATGTGTGCCGCGTGGTGTAGACTAGGCACGCGCGTCCTATGGCAGCTCGGGCCGTGGAAATGCCTCCGTGCAAGCCTTCGGCTGGCCCATGGCGTGCGTGGTATAGATCAGGCAGCGAATAGCCGTGGCGCGGCGACGACCAAAGTAATCGGCCCCAAGCGTGGCCGCCAAATTGGCGACTTGCAGAACAATGAGTACTGTGATGGCGGTTTTCATGGTCTTTTCCCCCCTGGCCCGCGCGGCCCCAAATTCAGTGCATCAATCCCACGAAATGCCCGCCACCGCCACTGGCAGCCCCGGGTCATTTTGTGACAGATTGTCAATTGGCAAAAGCACCGATTGGCAGGGAAGCGTAGGAACATTTGCCTAGGTCTTGCCTCGATCACACCGCTATGTGCCCCTCATGGCGATAAGAGATACATTATCTTGTTTGCCCATTGAAATCATTCGACAATCTGCCGTGTTGTGGGAATGATTGTGGGACGGAAGGAGACCCGAGCGGGGGGGCACGGGGGGTCTTCGCGCGAGCCAGTTATCCGATCACCCGCGCGGATTTTTTCACCAAACATTTCGGTGGGAGAAGTGGATTAGCTATCGGCACGGCGATCCACAAATACTAGAGGTTGCTGAGCGAATTAGATTGGGAGCTTGGTCATGGCACTCCCCCCTGTGGAAGGAGCCTTGTTTCGTCGAAACTACGTCAGGGAACCCGGTCCGCTGCCTGACAGCGCAAGGGCGCGCCGTCGCTTCTATGTATTCTTCCAGGATTTCTTGAGCCCAGACCAACAAGGCCCTTTCGCTACTGCTGTTGTGCGGCACCTTGGCGTTGACTACCCGTCGGGCGTATATGGAGCTCATCACAACGAATTTTGGATGATGGCCGAAATAACCGACGTGCTGAGCGCCATAACGATTGCCCTCAGAATGGCCAAATCACAGGGTGAGTTGAACCAAAAACGGGCATTGGTCGCCGCACGTCAGATCATTTCTGAGGAGGGTCTTCACTACCGGATAGACGACGCCTTCGGGGTTCACTATTTGGTGGACGAAGAATTTGCCCACGTTTCCGAAGCAGCGCTCGCAGGACTGGGACAGCCACGCTTTGCCGCCGCAAGCCACACTCTCGACGAGGCCCTTTCCCATTTGGGCCCCGGTCGCCAAAGCGGCAAGGCACTAATCAGGGGGATATTTGAGGCCGTTGAAAGCGCCTTCTTGGTGGTGGTCAACCAACCAAACGTCAACAGGCTGAACGCGCAATCAATCGATGCGCACCTAAAGCCAATCTTGATGGCCAGACATTCGAACTATGGTGAGGCGAAAGACAAGGTCGATCGCGCTATGGAAATGTTCAAGGCCTGGGTTCACTCGGCGCATCCTTTCCGGCATGGCGCGCCTCTAGACCAAATTCACGAAGCTCCGATTGATTTGGCCGTAATGTCCGCGACCCAAGGGATGGGATTTATGCGGTATCTTGTAGCGCCCTAGGATCGCGGCAGCGTCCCAAAGATGGGCTATCCGATGTCCCCGTAGGAGAGACCAGCTCGGTTGGCGAGGATGTGGACGCCCGTTCGGTTCTCGGCCATCAGGCAGCCAACTTGTAGACGTCGAGAAGCAGCCTTGAGTAGTAGGGATCGGCCTGTATGACAGCCTCTTCGAACGAACAGGTGGGCTTGCCTATGAGCCTCCCGTACTTTTCCCACACGATTTCCCACAACGGCGGGTTCCCACACAATCCGTTGCACGAGTGGAGGGGTTAAAATGAAATGCAAAACCCCGGCGCAAACCGGGGAATTACAAGGCGTTGAGGGCTTAGTTGCGAGGGTGCAAAGGACTGGGAGGGATTTTAAGTCCCTTGCGTCTACCAATTCCGCCACGTCCGCAGGCCAGTCCTTTTCAGATGCCGGGCAGGGGCCGTCAAGCCGTCTTCTGCCGTAGACAAATCTGGCACTGGAAGCTAGCGAGGCCGATCATCTACAGTGATACAAACAAAATCGTTTCACCTGGAAATGTTTTTAGCGGCAGCTTCCGCGGCTACCGCGAATGCGCGTCCCCCGTTCGCAGGATGCGTTCGGGCGCTCTGCCCTGATAGGCTCGAAGTGGCAAGTGGATCGGCGCGCCGATACTCGACGCCGTCCTCTACAGACACTGGGAGATTGTCATGCTCAAGCTTGCCTCTGCCCTGGCACTGCTGCTTGTTGGGACGGCGCCTCTGTTTGCCGATGAGATGCCGATGAACGCCAAAGACATCAAATGGGGTCCTGCTCCAGCTGTCATTCCCGCTGGCGCGGAAATGGCTGTTGTCGCTGGAGATCCCTCAAAGGAGGGCGCCTATGTGCTGCGGTTGAAGACACCCGCCGGCTACAAAATTGCCGCACATAATCATCCCACCACGGAATACGTAACGGTGCTTTCCGGCAACTTCCATATTGGAATGGGCGATAAGCTCGACGAGGCGAAAGGTGTCGAATTGACTGCTGGCGGCTTCGGCGTCGCGCCGGCCGGAATGAATCACTTCGCCTGGACGACAAGCGATACGATTATCCAGGTTCATGGCGAGGGGCCATTCAAGATCACCTACGTCAACCCGGCGGACGATCCGAGCAAGAAGTGACAGTTCGGGATCGAATTGATTGAACCGGCCGAAGGCTTCGAACGAGTGCGTCGAACTCCGCGACCGTCGATTCAGAAGGATCCTATAACGAGACGAAAGCTGATTGGCCGCAACGGAATCGTATTCCGCCTGGGCCATTTTGCCGTGAATGGCGTAATAACAAAAAACCCGCCTCGGGAGGACGGGTCGTTGGAGCCAATTGGCACCATACCCAAATTAGTAGCATAGCTGCCGGCACAAAGCAAGAACAAAGTCGCTGCGGCCGGCACAAAATGCCCTTGGCGATTGGCGAAAGCCATGGCGCATCGATCTCCCTCCTTGAGGGGGAGATGGCCGGCAGGCCAGAGGGGGTCGTCGCGCATCGAGCGCCAGCCTGTTTTGTTCGCGGTAAAGGTTCGCGTCAGGACGTCCCGACCCCCTCTGTCGCCTTCGGCGACATCTCCCCCTCGAGGGGGAGATCTGCAACTTCGTCGTCCGCGCCTACTTCCTCGCTGGTCAAAATCCTCGCGGCTTGGCACAGTCGGGCAAAGAGGAGCCTGTTGATGCCGAAGACCGCCAGTGCGACGAAACCAAAACCCTGGGCCGAGATGGCGACGCATCTGGTCGATGTCGCTATGGGCCGCAAACCCGCCGATCTCGTCATCCGCAACGGGCGCTGGGTCAACGTCCATTCGGGCGAGATCATCGCCGGCACCGACATCGCCATTGCCGGCGGCCGCTTTGCCTATTGCGGGCCGAACGCCGGCCATGCCATCGGCCAAGGCACCAAGGTGGTCGATGCCGGCGGCCGCTATCTGGTGCCGGGGCTTTGCGACGCGCATATGCATGTCGAGAGCGGCATGGTGACGGTGACGGAATTCTGCCGCGCGGTGATCCCGCATGGCACAACTTCGATGTTCATCGATCCGCATGAGATCGCCAACGTGCTCGGCCTGCCGGGCGTGCGGCTGATGCATGACGAGGCCGTCGCCATGCCGGTAAACGTGCTCGTGCAGATGCCGTCCTGCGTGCCCTCCGCCCCGGGGCTGGAGCATGCCGGCGCCGAGCTGACCGTCGCCGACGTTGCCGAAGCGATGACCTGGGAAAACATCATCGGGCTCGGCGAGGTGATGAATTTTCCGGGCGTCGCCGCCAATGATCCGGTGATGTCGGGCGAGATCGCGGCGACGGTGAGGGCCGGCAAGACGGTCGGCGGGCATTATGCCTCGCGCGATCTCGGCCTGCCGTTCCACGGCTACGTCGCCGGCGGCCCCGAGGACGACCACGAAGGCACGCGCGCCGAGGACGCCATCGCGCGCGTCCGCCAGGGCATGAAGGCAATGCTGCGGCTGGGCTCGGCCTGGTACGACGTGGCCTCGCAGATCAAGGCGGTGACCGAGAGCGGCCTCGACCCGCGCAATTTCGTCCTGTGCACCGACGACAGCCATTCCGGTACGCTGGTGCACGAAGGCCATATGGACCGGGTCGTGCGCCACGCCATCAGCCAGGGCTTGAAGCCGGTGACGGCGATCCAGATGGCGACGCTCAACACCGCCCAGCATTTCCGGCTGGAGCGCGAGATCGGCTCGATCGCGCCGGGGCGGCTCGCCGATCTGCTGATCATCTCCGACCTGGCCGAAATGACCATCGACGAGGTCTATGGCCGCGGCGTCAGGCTGGCCAAGGGCGGCAAGCTCGAAATTGACATTCCGGCCTACAATTATCCGCGGACGGCGAAGAACACCGTCAAGCTCGGCAGGAAGCTCAAGGCAGGCGATTTCGACATCGCGGCACCCATGGGCGCCAACGAGGTGCGGGTGCGCGTCATCGGCGTCATCGAAAACCAGGCGCCGACGCGGGCGCTGGAGGCCGATCTTGCCGTCGAGGACGGGCTGGTCGCCATGGATCGCCGCAACGATGTCTGCCAGATCGCGCTGGTCGAGCGCCACAAGGGCACCGGCGGCGTCACCAACGCCTTCGTCTCCGGCTTCGGCTATATCGGCGACTGCGCCATGGCGTCGAGCGTGGCCCACGATGCCCACCACATTATCGTCGTCGGCACCAACAAGCAGGATATGGCTCTGGCCGTGAACCGGCTGGGCGAGGTCGGCGGCGGCGTCGTGCTGTTCTCCAAGGGCAAGGAGCTGGCGCTGGTCGAGATGCCGATCGCCGGGCTGATGTCGGACGAGCGAGCCGAAATCGTCGCCGCAAAGGCGGACCAACTCAGCGACGCCATGCGCCAGATGGGCTGCTCGCTCAACAACGCCTACATGCAGCACTCGCTGCTGGCGCTGGTCGTCATCCCCGAGCTCAGAATTTCCGACGTCGGCCTTATCGACGTGACGACTTTTCAGAAGGTCGATCTGTTCGTCTGAAGAATCACTGAACGCTGGAGGGACAGCGCCCCCCTCTGTCCTGCCGGACATCTCCCCCTCAAGGGGGGAGATTGGCAGTTTCGTTGACAGCGCCTTGTTCGTCAAAGATGGAGATTGGCGAAAGCCGAAAGTGGCGGCCAATCTCCCCACTAGAGGGGGAGATGTCCGGCAGGACAGAGGGGGGCGCGAAGGATCGCTGCAGAGCGTTTTTGTTGACAGCTGCCAATTACCGGCGTGATTGGCAGCAGAGGTTGGCTCACCCGCCGGTGGCGATGGTCAGCACCTTGAACGGCGTGGTGATGACGATTTCGGCGACCGAACCGACGGCCTTGCCGAGGCCCTGGCCGAGATTGTCGAGCTGGGCCGGCGCGGTCTCTTCGGAGGCAAGGCCGGCCGGGGCGCGCAGGCGGTCGCCGAGCAGCTGCACCAGGAACGGGTTGTCGGCGAATTTGGCGTGGTTCAGCCGGTCGCCGCCCTTGGTCTTGGTCAGGTCGACCACCGAGACGCCATAGCTGGCGAGGTCGGCCGCGTCGCCATAGTCGCCGACGCGCGGCTTGTCGCCGGAGATCAGGGTCGACAGCCTGAGCGCCCGGTCGTCGCCCGACAGCAGCACGGCGAACGGCTTGTCGGGCTTGCCGTAGCGGATCATCTGCTTCTTGAACACGTCGACGTCGATGTCGGGAGAGGCCAGGATGACGTAGCCGAGCTTGCCGCCGAGGTCGCGGTCGCCGGTGATGGCAAGCTGGCGCAATGCTTCCATGGTCACCCAGGTCCCCATCGAATGGGCAATGATGTCGATGCTCTTGGCGCGGCTCCTGGCGAGCATGCGCAGCGTCGCTTCGAGATCGTCGCGCGCCGCATTGGCGCTTTCCTTGTCGTAGATGTAGCCGGTCGTCTTGCCGCTCGACGCCCACGAAAACAGCACCGGCGTGCCCGGATATTTCGTGTCGTGCGCGATCTGCGTCAGCCGGTAGATACCGTCGTCGAAGCCGTTGTTGAAGCCATGCACGAAAACCAGCGCGCGGTCGCCGCGCATAGCGATGTCGGCGCCGACCGCCTTGGCGAATTGCGGCACGCCTTCGTAGAAGGTGACGCCGGTCGCCGTGAAATCCTTCGCCGGATTGCTGTTGGCCGAGCCCTTGACCCGCTCGATGGCGCCGAGCTGGTGGATTTTGGGCACCGTCACCTCGACGCTGGCAAAGCTGGTGGTCGGCGAACGGTCGCCGTCGAACACCTGCCGGGGCTCTTTCATTGCCTTTTGCCGGGTTGTGGCGACGAAGATCTTGTGCGTCGCGGCAATGTCGGAAGCAGGCACGGTGATTGTCGTCTTGTTGAGCAAGTCGTGCGTGTTCTGGCCGGCGCAGCTTGCCAGCGCGAGCGCGAACGCAACGACGAGAAAGATCTTCGAAGGCACGGTCACGCGGGCTCCCGCAAAGGCGACGTCGAGCCGGAGACGTCTTGGCCTATTCGATAGAGACAGAGGCCGGCACGGTCCAGTTCAAACTGTTCCGATGGTGCGGCAATGGTCAACAATCACTGCCGCGCAATGCAGCTATTGTCCGACCGAGGCGATGCGGTCGGTCACCTCGCGGTCGCTGGCAAACCCGTCATCCTCGCGCAGCTTCTGGCCGATCAACTGCACCAATTCCGGATTGTCGGCGAATTTGGTGTGGTTGAAGCGGTCGGCTCCCTTGACGCTGGAGAGATCGACGACCGACACGCCATAGCTGGCGAGGTCGGCGGCGTCCTTGTAGTCGCCAACGCGCGGCCGCGCGCCGGCTATCAGGCCGGAGAGCCGCAGCGCCCGGTCGTCGTCGGAGAGCAGCAGGATGAACGGCTTGTTCGGCTTGCCGTAGCGGCGCATCTGGCTCTTGAACACGTCGACGTCGATGTCGGGCGAGGCCAGCACGACGTCGCCGAGCTTGCCGCCGAGGTCGCGGTCGCCGGTAATGGCGAGCTGGCGCAGCGCCTCCATGGTAACCCAGGTCCCCAGCGAATGGGCGACGATGTCGATGCGCCGCGCGCCGGTCTGCGCCAGCATTCTCAGCGTCACTTCGAGCTGGTCGCGGGCAACGCTGGCGCTTTCCTTGTCGTAGACATAGTCGGTGGTCTTGGCGCCCGACGCCCAGGAAAACAGCACCGGCGTGCCCGGATAGCCGGAATCATGGGTGATCTGGGTGACGCGGTAGACGGCGTCGTCGAAGCCGGTGTTGTAGCCGTGGACGAAGACCATGACACGGCCGCCGCGCGCCGCGATGTCGGCGCTGAGCGCGCTGGAGAATTTCGGCTGGGTGTCGTAGCCGACGACCTCGGAAGCCATGAAGTATTTGGCCGGATCGTCCGACTTGCCGCGCGAGCGCCGCTCGATCTGGCCTGTCTTGTGGATGCCGGGGACGGTGACGTTGACGCGGGCATAGTTCAGCGTCGCCGAGCGCTCGCCGTCGAAGACCTTGTCGGGATCGTCGGAGCGCTTGCGCGTGGTTGCGATGAAGATCGAGTGGTTGCCGGCGATTTCCGTCACCGGCACCGCCATCATGGCGCTGCCGAGCAGTTCCTCGGTTTGGCGGCCGCCGCAGCCGGCGAGCAGCGCGGCAATGAGAATGATGCAAATCGTCTTCAAGGGCACTTAAGCAATTCCACTCCGGCCTGACCAAAGGCCCATCCACCTCCGCCGCACCTCCCGGACAGGCGAAGTGCGGCGGAAGTAAGTCGCAGGCGCCCGAAATGCGCTCAGCGCCCCGCGACTGCCATCGCACTGTTGCGCGAAAGCCAGAACGGCGGCAGGAAGGCCGGAATGTTGGAAAACGGCAGCACTTCCGGCTTCAGCCTTATGCCGAGCACGTCGGTCATGAAGGCGCGGCGCGCCTCGATGCGGCGCCAGGCTTCGGGATCGCGCGCCGCGATCTCTTCGCGCAGCGCCTCGTCGGCCAGCGCGATGCCGTCCTCGATGTTTGTGGTGAAATAATCGGTGCCGGTCGCCGGGATGATGTCGACCTGCAAGGCCATGCCCGACTTCAATCTGATGTCGGAGCCGGAAAATACCGGCGAATGCATCCATTCGTCGATATGGATGAGATGGCCGGGGTTGAGCGCTACGCCGAAGAACCGATCGCCGATGCGGTCGTGCACCGCTTGCCACAACGCGCCGCCGGGAACGCCGATGCCGACCGTCTCGTACCAGTCGACGACGGCGCAGAAATAGGGCGCGACCAGCTTCTCGACATAGTCCTGGATGCCCCTCGGAAGCTCGGCCGCGTCCTCGACCAGAAAACCGGCGCGGGCATTGAGCGAGCCCTGGATGCCATAGGCCATGGTGATCGGGTCGCCGCGCTTGATGATGTCGAGGCGCGGGCTCGGCAGGCCATAGGCCGCACGCTTGCCGGCCGACAGCATCGGGTGACAGCATTGCGGCAGGCCGTTGATGCCCATCAGCCGCGCCGCCTGCAATTCGGTCATGCCGGGTTCGATGCCTTGCAGGACATTGCGCAGGCCTTGCGAGGAATAGGTCGCGGCGAATTCGAACGCGGCCAGTTGGTCGGCCTCATTGATGGCGCGCAGGCCGTCGGCGGGCTTCATCAAAAGGTTCGCCGCGTTGACGACCGTGCCACTATCGCCGGCAAGGGTACGCAGCGTGTCGGCGATGAATGACGGCAGGTCGAGCGTCGTTTCGCCAAAGCCCGCATCGCCGGGGCCGAACGGCTTCCAGCCGATGGCGCCGATGCGCTGGCCGGCTTTCAGGCCGCAAT
The DNA here is from genome assembly GCF_040322215.1 of Mesorhizobium sp. M0184. NCBI lineage: Bacteria > Pseudomonadati > Pseudomonadota > Alphaproteobacteria > Hyphomicrobiales > Phyllobacteriaceae > Mesorhizobium > Mesorhizobium sp. M0184. The sequence goes on along the minus strand of NZ_JAMYSZ010000027.1, from coordinate 61,583 downwards.
CGACGAGGATGTCGGCCAGCGCTTGCGAGCGGTCGCGCGGCTGCGCCGGCAGCGAAAACGTCTGGTAGAGCACGCGCTCGTACGGCCCGTCGCAGATCTCGGCATAGCCCCAGCCCTCATTGCCGACCAGCAGTTTCGGCGGCTTGCCGGGAACGATGACCAGCAGCGTCTCCTCGAAGCGCGGATCGTAGCCGCAGAGGTAGGCGACATTGGCCGCATGTTCGCGGTCGCCATAGACGACGAAGGCATCGAACCCGCCAAGTGCGACCAGTGCCGCGATGCGGGCCTCATAGGTGGCGCGCGTAACCAGCGGCATCACCGTCGGCTCGCCGAATTCCGGCAGCGACACGGTTTTCCGGGCAACCGATGCGACAGGCATGAGCAAACGCCCCCAAATGCTTACGTTGATTCCGGAAATGCCCCTTCGGGGCGGCCGGACAATGGCTTCACGAGGCCAGATATGCAATAGCGGGACCGAACTCGCCTAGCCTGTGGGGTGCTCCAGCCATGACCAGTTTCTCCTCTCGCGTCGCCGCTGCCGCTGCGGCGATCCGCGAGATTTTTCCGGAGACGCCGCTGCAGGAAAACGACTATCTGTCGAAGAAGACCGGCGCGCGGGTGCTGCTGAAGCGCGAGGACCTGACGCCGGTGCGCTCCTACAAGATCCGCGGCGCCTTCAACTTCTTCCGCAAGACGCTCGCCGCCGGCAACGCTGCCGAGCTGTTCGTCTGCGCTTCGGCCGGCAATCATGCGCAGGGCTTTGCCTTCGTCTGCCGCCATTTCGGCAAGAAGGGCGTCGTCTTCATGCCGGTGACGACGCCGCAGCAGAAGATCGACAAGACGCGGCTGTTCGGCGGCGAATTCGTCGAGATCAGGCTGGTCGGCGATTTCTTCGACGACTGCTATCGCGCGGCACTTGAATTCACCGAAACTGCCGGCGCCCACATGGTGCCGCCGTTCGACCATAAGGACATCATCGAAGGGCAGGCGACCGTCGCCTATGAGATATCAGGCCAGATGCCCGGCGCGCGCATGGCTGATATCGTCATGCTGCCGGTCGGCGGCGGCGGCCTGGCCGCCGGTGTCACCCATTATTTCGCTGACCAGCACCGCGAAACGCGCTTCGTCTTTTGCGAGCCGGCCGGCGCCCCGAGTTTGAGCGATAGCCTTGCCGCCGGAAAGCGGATCAAGCTCGCCAAGGTCGACAATTTCGTCGACGGCGCAGCAGTGGCCGAGATCGGCCGCGAGCCGTTGCGCCACCTGAAGGAGTTTGCCGCCGACACCGTGCGGCTGATCCCGGAAAACCGGCTCTGCGCAACCATGATCGAAATGCTCAATGTCGAAGGCGTCGTGCTCGAGCCGGCCGGCGCGCTGGCGATCGATGCGCTCAAGGATTTTTCCAGGAAGGAAATCAGGGGCAAGACCATCGTCGCCGTGGTGTCGGGCGGCAATTTCGATTTCGAGCGGCTGCCGGATGTGAAGGAACGGGCGCTGCGCTTCGAGGGCTTGAAGAAATACTTCATCATCCGCTTTCCGCAACGGCCCGGCGCGCTGCGCGATTTCCTCGAATTGCTGGGTCCCGACGACGACATCGCCCGCTTCGAATATCTGAAGAAATCGGCGCGCAATTTCGGTTCGGTGCTGATCGGCATCGAAACCAAGGACCGCCGCAATTTCGACCTGCTCAAGGCGAATTTCGACGCCGAGAGCGTCCATTACCAGGACATCACGGACAACGAGACGCTCGCCGGGTTCATCATATGAGCAGCAACGATCTTCCGAACGCTCCGGCGAAGGTTTTTATCGCGCTGTTTTCCGGCATCAATGTCGGCGGCAACCGCATCGTCAAGATGGCGGAACTCAGGTCATTTTTGGAGCAGCTCGGCTTCTCCGATGTCGCCACCTATGTGCAGAGCGGCAACGCCGTGTTCCGGTCGCCAGATGGCGATGCGGCGACGCTGACCAAGCGGTTGGAAGCGGAATTCGAGAAGAAATGGGGGTTCCATTCGCGCATCATGGTGCGCGATCACGGCTGGCTCGAGCGGCTGGCGGCGGACAATCCCTACCCGGAAGTGGCCGGCGAGCCGACCAAGCTGCATGCCTATGCGCTGGAGCGCCGGCCGACCGCCGAAGAGGTCGCCAGGCTGGCGGAAAAATGCACCGGGCCAGAACGCTTCGAGATCAAGGGCGACGTGCTCTACCTGCATGCGCCTGACGGGCTCGGCAAATCGGTGTTTGCCAATCTAATTCCGCGCGTTCTGAAGGTGCCGGGCACGGCGCGCAATTGGCGCACCGTGCTGATGCTGCTGGACATGGCCAAGGCCGGCGGTTGACAGGTCGTCTACGCGGTCGGAGCGCGTTTCCAGTCGAATGCCAGCTCTTCACGGAAGGCGAAGCGCTTGATGTGCTCGGCGACGACCGTTTCCAGGCGCTCGAGCGACCCGGCTTCATCGGTCGTCACCGCAATGTGCAGCGCAGCCGGGTCGGCATCGAGAACCGTGCGGCCGAGCGTCAGATCGATGGTGCCGTGGTTCGGGTCGAATTCGACGGGAAACTTGTGCGCCCAATGTTTGCACAGCTGCTGCAGATAGCGGCTGGCATGTTCGGTGGCGACGTCGACATGGCTGGCCGGCATGAATGAATTCTCCTTGGGAATGCGGACGCGAAAACCGAACCAGGGCCCGCCTGCGTCCGTTCAAGATGGCGTGATCGGTTACCAGCTGCCGGTGTTCGGCATCGACGCCCACGGCTCGGCCTTCGGCTTGGCCGGACCTTTCTGCAACAGCTCGATCGAGATGCCGTCCGGCGATTTGACGAACGCCATGTTGCCGTCGCGCGGCGGCCGGTTGATGGTAACGCCATTGTCCATCAGCCGCTGACAGGTGGCGTAGATGTCGTCGACCTCATAGGCGAGATGGCCGAAATTGCGGCCGCCCTTGTAGTCTTCCGGGTCCCAATTGTAGGTCAGCTCGACCAGCGGCGCTTTCTCGCTGATGCCGCTTTGCTCGTCTTCGGGGGCGGCGAGGAAGATCAGCGTGTAGCGGCCTTGCTCGTTTTCGTGGCGGCGCACTTCCTTGAGGCCAAGCTTGTTGCAGTAGAAATCGAGCGAAGCATCGATGTCGGCGACGCGGACCATGGTGTGCAGATAGCGCATGATTTCCTCTTTATGTTGCGTTGCGGCGCAACATAGGGGCGGCCCGGCCAAAGGGCAATTGGCCACGCTTGCCGGCGCCGGCAAACGACAAATCCGCTATTCCTGTACGGAACCGTGAAAAAAGGCACGTCAGGTCTTGCACACACCGGAAGCCGCGGTGTTAATCTGGCGTCAAGAATCAGTTGCGGTGTTTGTTGAAAAAAGGGGGCGTTCTTATGGGGGAAAAGGCCTCTTTCATGGGGCGGGACGGGGCCGGTAACGATGCGTTGAAGCGGGATGAGAGCGCCGATACGGCCGATCTCGTCGAAATCGCCGGCGCCATCAAATGGTTCGACGTGGCCAAGGGCTACGGTTTCATCCTTCCCGATGATGGTTCTTCGGGCGATATCCTCCTCCATGTGACATGCCTTCGAAAGGACGGTTTTCAGTCCGCCCTGGAAGGCGCCCGTGTCGTCTGCCTGGTCAAGCAGGGCGAGCGCGGGCTGCAGGCCTTGCGCGTGCTCTCGATGGATGTCACCACCGCGGTGCATCCGGCGGAGATGCAGGAGCAGCGCACCCATGTCGCGGTGACGCCGGAAAGCGGCCTCGAACGGGCGCTGGTCAAATGGTTCAACCGCACCAAAGGGTTCGGCTTTCTGACCCGGGGCGAGGGCACCGAGGACATTTTCGTCCACATGGAGACGCTGCGCCGCTACGGCATCACCGAACTCCGGCCGGGCCAGGTGGTGCTGGTCCGCTTCGGACGCGGCGACAAAGGCCTTATGGCTGCCGAAATTCACCCCGATATGGGTACCTTGCCGGTCTCGCATTAGTTCCGGCCGAGGATTTCATATGGCTCACAGGAACCGGCTGACGGCGGGCGCGCTCTGCGCCGGGATTTTCCTCATCGTCGCCGCAAGTGCGTTCTTCTATTTTCAGCAACCGAGTTCCGCCGACGGCAAGGCGATGATCCTTCCCGTCGACCCGGCGCCGCTGGTCGCGGTGACGAAGGCCGGCGAGCGTTCTTTTTCCGTCGAAATCGCCGACACGCCCGCCGAGCGCGAGGCCGGCCTGATGTTCCGCCGCCACATGGCCGACAATCACGGCATGCTGTTCGTGTTCGGTGCGCCGCAGGATGTGAGCTTCTGGATGAAGAACACGCCGATGCCGCTCGACTTGGTCTTCGTCGGCCAGGACGGCCGGATCCGGGCGATCAGGCAAGGCGAGCCGCAGTCGGAGGCGATCATCTCGCCGGACGAGCCGGTGCGCTTCGTACTCGAGCTCAAGGCAGGCACCGCCGCCAAAAAGGGCCTTGAGGACGGCGACCTGCTGCGCCATCCGGCCATCGGCACGGCGCCGGGGCCGGCCATGCCGCCGCCCGACAAGGGCGATGCGCCGAGTGTCGATTCCGACTGAACGGGCAGGATCTTCGGCCGATGCAGTTCTTCTCCCATGACGGTTTCGACCTTGCTTTCCTTGACCGCCAGCCGGCATCGGGGCAGGGCGATCCGGTGCTGATGATCCACGGCTTTGCCTCGAGCCATTACGTCAACTGGGTGTCGCCCGGCTGGTTCAAGACGCTGAACGACGCCGGCTATCGTGCCATCGCCTTCGACAATCGCGGCCATGGGTCGTCGTCGAAGAGCTATGACGAAGCCGACTACACGCCGGCAAAAATGGCGTCGGACGCGGCAGCGCTTTTGAACCATCTCGGCATCGAACGCGCTCATGTCATGGGTTATTCGATGGGCGCGCGCATATCGGCCTTCCTGGCGCTCTCCGATCCGGAGAAGGTGGCGACGCTGGTCTTCGGCGGTCTCGGCATCGGCATGGTCGACGGCGTCGGCGACTGGGATCCAATAGCCGACGCCCTTCTGGCCGACGATCCCGCAGGCACCAGCGATCCGCGCGGCCGCTCGTTCCGCGCCTTCGCCGATCAGACCCGCAGCGATCGCCGGGCGCTCGCCGCCTGCATCGCCACCTCCCGCGAATTGCTGAGCGAGGCCGACCTTGCCCGCATTGCCCAGCCGACGCTGATCGCCGTCGGCACCAAGGACGACATCGGCGGCTCGCCGGATGAGCTCGCCGCCCTGATGCCCAACGCCAGGGCGTTTCACATCGAAGGGCGCGACCACATGCTGGCGGTCGGCGACAAGACGTTCAAGCAGCGTGTGCTGGAGTTTTATGCCGAGCATCCGCTCTGATGGATGGCTCCCCAAAAAGCGGCCATCCGGCCTGAAGCTGGGCTTCTTAGCGGTTTTGCAACGATACGGGAGTAACTAAGCGTGACGCGTGGATCGGTTCAAACCCGCCACACGCTGAACGAGGGCAGGGGGTACGATGGCACAATGGGGAAGAAGCGACGCCGCTTTGCCGGGCGTTGTTGCGGAAAGCACGTTCGGCAAACGATCCGTTATTCTAGCGCTGGCCGCATTGGCGGCAGGGGCGATTGCGATCACCGCATTGATAGCAATGCCGAGCGACGCGTCCCCACTGCTCCAGAACAGTGCGACAGGCTTCTTCGCCGCCGTATTTTTTCTGGCCGGGCCATTGGCACATCTTACCGGCGTGGTTTTCGGGTTGATGGCGCTCGGTCGTTCGAACGACAGTCGTGTGCTCGGTCTGGCTGGCATCGTAGTCAACGGCGCGTCGCTTGCGGCCGGGGTGTTCATGCTGTGGGGAATGGCATCGACCATCGGCGCGTTTACCTGATTTCGGGCAACTCTCCGGCAGGCAAGCGAGCGACGCGTCGGGCTACGATCCGCCCGGGCTGTGCCCAAGCGCCTTGAGCGAGCGCGCCATGTTTTGCCGGGCCTGGGTTTCGAAGCGCCGGCGGAATTCCTCGCTGTGGAAGATATACGGGCGGGCGAGGAAGCCATTCAGGACTGCGGCACGTCCGGCCCGCCACATCGGCTCATCGACCCACTGATATTCGCGGCGGACCGCCTGTTCATAAGCGTCGAACGCCTCGGGCGCAGCACCCAGGATCGCCAGGTCCATGTCGAGGAACAGCGCCGCGTCGCGAGCCGAATGCTGGTCGCCAAGGGGCGGCAATTCGTGGCCGGCGGTGGCAGTGATCATCGCCGCGATGTGGCCGAGGCGTTGTGCATCGGCGCGACCGGCGAGCTTTTCCTCGGCAAGTGCGGCACTCCTCGCCTCATTGTCCTTGGCGCGGCTGTCGTAGATCGCGTCGTGAAACCAGATCGCTGCCTCGACTGCTTCAGGATCATGCAACAACGCCTTGTAATCATTGGCCAGCGCCAGCATCGCCTCGATGTGGCCAAGGTCGTGGTAGTGGCGATCTTCGGCCTCATAGAGCGCGGAAAGCTCGCGCTTCAGGGTCTCGTCCATCAAGGTTGCGTTTTCCATGGCTGCTTGAAATTCCGCCAACCAAATCCATTTCACGAAGCACTAAGGAAAATTGAGTTCACCCGTGCTATGATCTGGCTTATAGGTGCGGCCGGAGAATAGGCAAGCCGCCAACCGAGACATTGGATGGCCGAGACATTGGATGGCCGGAGACATCAGATGAACAGCGTTACGATTTCCCGTCCCACCAGGGTGCAGCCGGTAGATCCGATCTGGCGTTCGATCCGCGACGAAGCGATGGAAGCGGTCAACCGCGATCCGCTGCTGGCGGCGTTCCTCTATTCGACCATCCTCAATCAGGAAAACCTGGAAGAAGCGGTCATTCACCGGCTGGCCGAGCGCCTCGCCCATCAGGACATCGGCTCCGACCTCATCCGCCAGACGTTCAAGGCGATGGCGGCCGACGACAAGGACTGGTCGACGACGGTGCGCGTCGATATCCAGGCCTATTACGACCGTGATCCGGCATGCGACCGCTTCATCATGCCGGTGCTCTACTTCAAGGGTTTTCACGCCATTCAAACGCACCGGCTGGCGCATTGGCTGTGGAACCAGGGCCGCCAGGACTTCGCGCTGTATTTGCAGAGCCGGTCGTCCTCGGTGTTCCAGACCGACATCAATCCGGCTGCCCGCATCGGCAAGGGCATCTTCCTCGACCACGCCACCGGCCTCGTCGTCGGCCAGACGGCGGTGATCGAGGACGACGTGTCGATCCTGCACGGCGTGACGCTGGGCGGCACCGGCAAGGCCGGCGGCGACCGCCATCCCAAGATCCGCTACGGCGTGCTGATCGGCGCCGGCGCCAAGATCCTCGGCAACATCGAGATCGGCCATTGCTCGAAGATCGCGGCCGGCTCGGTAGTGCTGTCGCCGGTACCGCACAACAAGACGGTTGCCGGCGTGCCGGCCCGCGTCGTCGGCGAGACCGGCTGCGACCAGCCTTCGCGGCAGATGGACCAGCTGTTGCCATCGCAGACGATGGACCACGTCGTCAGCTTCGACATCTGAGTGCTCGGGCAGGGGCTGAATTCCTGCCCCCCATGCCGGCTTGCCTTTACATGGCCATTGTCGACGTGCCAGAAGCGCGCTCACCAATGCATGTCGCCCAAACTGCCCAGCGGTTTTTGGGATAGCGACATGCATGAAGCAAGATTTAAAGCGCGTCGCATCGTCTCTTCAGACGCGACGCACTTTAGCAAGCGACGATCGGAGAAGACTGTTGAAGCCGGACGAAATCAGAAAGCTGGACGCCTATTTCAAGCGCACCTTCCAGAACCCTAAACTCGAAGTGAAGGCGCGGCCGCGCAAGGAAGATTCGGCCGAGGTCTATGTCGGCGATGAGTTCCTTGGCATCGTCTTCAAGGACGAGGACGACGGCGATTATAATTTCTCGATGGCGATCCTCGACATCGATCTGGCCTGAGTTGGGAGTTTAGCTGACCGCTACGCCTCAAGCGCTGCGGCGGTACGGAACCTTGCAGGACGCCGGCGGGACAGCGCCCTCCTCTGGCCTGCCGGCCATCTCCCCCACCTGGGGGGAGATTGGCAGCCTCGGCGCTGCACTCTTCCTGCAACATTGGAGATTGGCGAAAGCCAAGATGACGGCCGATCTCCCCCCTCGTGGGGAGATGTCCGGCAGGACAGAGAGGGCGCGAAGGATCGCTACGGAACGGCTCGTTTCGTTGCTTACCGCCCGGTCTTCAGCACACGCGCTGCTTCGGCAGAAATCGCCGCGTCGAGCCCCTGCCAGTCGCCCAGGAATTCCCGGGGGAAGCGGTAGGTAAGGCTGAGATTGTCGCCGACCAGGATGTCGCGCTCGCAGGGCGCCAGCGATTCGTCCGCGCTCGGGCCGCTCAGGCAGCGTGCGACGAACGGATCCTTGCCGGGGCGGTCGGCGACCGCCAGCACTTCGTTCAGATAGCCTGATTTTTCGCTGAAGGCGTAAAGCGTGGTGCCGCCAGGGCCGGGCGTACCCGGCTTGGCGATCAGCGCGCTGTAGATCGGCGCGAAGCGGCCGCTCATGTCGCGCGACATCATCTGCGGCTCGAACGACAGGAAGACGATGTCCTTGCTGGGTCCGGTGTGGTTGAAGTCGTTGCGGGCAGCCTCGCTGTAGCCGTCCATCTCGGGATAGCGCAGATAGAGGTCGAGTCGCGAGGCGATGCCGTCGCGCCGGGCCTGGGCAAAGCGGATGACATTGGCCGGCACGGCGATGACGTTGTTGCCGATGACGACCTTGTGGACCGTGGTGTCGTCGGTGTACCCGGCCATGGCAATCGAGCGGCCGAACCATTTGCCGCCAAGGCTGATCGCCACCGAAAGCAGCGCCAGCGTCGCGAACGCATAAAACACTCGCTTCATCAGCGTCGAATCGACGACGCTGAGTTGCGGGCCCTCTGTGGCGGCTGCCTGCTTCATCGCGACCCTCGTTTACCGTCCATCGGGTGCGCCTGAGCGGCACATCTCGGCCCGGCACGGCTCTTGCTTCGCAGCTTTTGCAGGCGACTTTGCGATTTCATGGTAAACGGAGGGTAAAGATGGGCCCGGTCGAACAAATCATATTCAGTTTTATGGCTGGGCTGACGGCTTGCGGCCTGGCCGGATCGGCGATGGAACTGATCGCCGGCCGTAGGCTTGCCTTCGTCCAGCCGTATGTATCGTCGAAGCACATGCTGCGCTCGCTCGCCGCGACGGCTTGCGCCGGGCCGCTGATGTTCGCCAACGAGGCGCTGGACGCCTGGCGCGAGCGTCGCATCTCGGTGCCGGGGCTGGTCTCCTGCGGCTGTACGGCGACCATCTGGGCGCTGGCGCTGGGCATGGTGGTGATCGCCATTGCGTCCTGGGCGGCTTCGCTTCTAGGGTCTGGCAGCTTGTCGGTGTGAGACAATCTGGAGACAGCAATGCCGATCTACGCGATTGACGGAAAAGCGCCCGCCTTCGAGGACGCCGACAGCAACTGGATCGCGCCCGATGCCACGCTGATCGGCAATATCAGGATCGGCCGCAATGCCGGCTTCTGGTTCGGCGTCGTCGTCCGCGGCGACGACGAGCCGATCGTCATCGGCGCCGACACAAACGTGCAGGAGCACACAATCATGCACACCGACGCCGGCTTTCCGCTGACCGTCGGCCAAGGCTGCACGATCGGCCATCGCGCCTTGTTGCATGGCTGCACCATCGGTGACAACAGCCTGATCGGCATGGGCGCCATCGTGCTGAACGGCGCGAAGATCGGCAACAACTCGCAGGTCGGCGCCGGCGCGCTGGTCACCGAAGGCAAGGAATTCCCCGACAATTCGCTGATCGTCGGCTCACCCGCGCGCGTCGTCAGGATGCTCGACGAGGCCGCAATCGCCAGGCTGCGCGCCTCGGCCGCGCATTATGTGGCCAACGGCAGGCGGTTTAGGGCCGGGCTGAGGAAGGCATAGCCGACCCGGAAATGGCGGAGCCGGGCCTTAAGATATCGAAGCATAACCCCTTCCAAGTCAAACCGGCTGGGCGGTCGGCCGGAACAAGATCTCGTTGATATCGACGTCGTCGGGCTCGTTGATCGCGAAGGCGACCGTTCGGGCAAACGTATCTGGCCCCACGGCGATGTTGCTCACGAAGTCCCTGGTCCCCTGCTGGATATCCTTCTCGCTGATATGCTCGAGCAACTCTGTGCTGACAGCGCCCGGCGAGATCACCGTGGTGCGGATATTGTAGGGTTTCACCTCTTTCCGCAGACCCTCGGATAGCGCACGCACCGCGAACTTGGTGGCGCAATAGACCGCCGCACCCGGGTCGACCACATGGCCGTATACGGATGAGACATTGATAATGTGCCCCGATCGCTGCTCCTTCATGTACGGAAGCGCGGCCGCGATGCCGTAAAGGACGCCCTTGATGTTGACGTCGATCATCCGGTCCCATTCGTCGACCTTGAGCCGTTCGAGCGGGGCCAACGGCATGAGGCCCGCATTGTTGAGCATCACGTCGATGCGGCCGAATTCCCGGACCGCCGTGTTCACCAGGTTCTGGACCTGGCCGGCGTCGGTGACGTCCGTAGTAACGGCCTTGGCTTTGTGCCCAGCGGCGGTCAGTTCCTGGACAAGGGCGTCGATGCGGCGTGACCGCCGTGCACCCAGGACCACGGAAGCGCCTCGTGCGGCAAGATGGCGTGCCGTCGCTTCACCGAGGCCACTGCTGGCACCGGTGATGACGACGACCTTGTTCTCGATTCCTTCGGACATGAGATTCTCCTAGACAAGAATTGAAAGAGTTCAGGTGCGGGGGCCGGCCGAGGCGGCGAGCAAGGCCGAGCCCGTGAGCAGGACGGCGGCGAGAAGGAAGGCGCTCCACCAGCCGGCCACGTCGAACAGCAGGCCTCCTGCAATAGCGCCGCCTGCGATCGCGAACTGGATCAGGGCGACCTGGAGTCCGCCCCCGGCCTCCAGGTCTTCAGGGATGAGCGTGCTCATCCAGGTGTTCCACGCCACCGGGATCGGGGTAGCGAACAGTCCCCAAAGAACCAGCAGGCCGGCCGTGGCGCGTGCAAACGGTCCAAAGGCAATCAGCAGTAGAGCGAAGACCGCGAGTGCACTCGGCAGCCCGATCAGCACGGCTGTGAGGTGCCGCCGGAGTATGAAGCCGACAATCGACAGTCCCGCCACGCCACCGAGGCCGACGCCCAATAGAGCCAGTGAGAGGGTGTTGACCTCAAGGCCCGTCACGTTTTCCAGAAACGGCCGCAGATAGATCGAGAGCGCGTTCTGCCCGATGAAAGCGAGCCCGGTCGCGCCCATGCCGATGGCGAATCTGCGATTCCGCAGCAGGCCGAACATGCTCGACACCGAGGCGATCTCTATCGGCGGCATCTTCGGGAGAACGGCCAACTGCCACACGAGCGCCGCAAGGCCGATGGGGACAGTGACGAAAAAGGTTCCCCGCCATCCGATCAGCGATCCGAGGAAGCTGCCGACGGGCGCGGCGATCACCAATGCGAAGGCAGTGCCACCCTGGAGCAAGGCAATGGCCTTGGGCAGGTCGGGTCCCGCGGCCAGGCGGGCCAGAATGGCCGTCGACAGTGACCAGAAACCGCCGATCGCGATGCCCACCAGCGCCCGCCCGGCCAGGAAGACCAGGAAGTTGGGAGCAAGCGCCACCGCCAGGCTCGATGCGGCCAGCACTGCCGTATAGACCAGAACCACCGTCCGTCGATCGACGTTTCGCAACAGCGAGTTGCCGAAGAGGCTGGTAACCACGGCGAAGAATCCGGATACCGCGATTGCCTGGCCTGCCTGACCCTCGGAGACGGCCAGATCCTGAGCGATCGGGGTGAGCAGGCTCACCGGGAGGAACTCCAGTCCGACCAGGAGGAAGGTCAGCAGCGACAGGCAGACCACCGCAGACCATGGGGTCGTCCCGCTGTCAGCAGCAGTGGCCTCGTCCAGCACGAAATCGATGGTCATAAGGCAGTCTCCTGTCCGTTCCCGAACTAAGTAGTCGGGCTGGCCAAATGCGACTAGCGGGTATAATTTTGATGTGGTTGTGAATGAGGCTCATCAATGCCACGCGACGAGTTCGCCGAAATGCGCGCGTTCCTGGAGATCACCCGGACGCGGAGCTTCACCCGAGCAGCCGCCAAGCTCGGGGTCACTCCTTCGGCCCTTAGCCACACCATCAAGTCGCTGGAGTCGCGGCTTGGCGTCCGTCTTCTGTCTCGCACCACGCGCGACGTGGCCCCGACGGCGGCCGGTCAACGCCTCAAGGAAGGCATCGAACCGCATTTCGAAGGCATCGCGGCTGAGGTCAGCGCTCTCGGCGTCCTTCGCGACAGGCCGTCCGGCAACATTCGCCTAGTGTGCACCGACGATTCGGTCGACATTGTCTTCCGCGCCCGGCTGCCAAAGTTCCTGAGCGACTTCCCCGATATCAATGTCGAGTTGGTGGTCGACAACGCCTTCACCAACATCGTCGAGCGCCAGTTCGATGCCGGCGTGCGTCTGGGCGAGTCCATTGCCCGGGATATGGTAGCCGTGCGCATCGGAGCCGACGTGACCTACACTGTGGTCGGCTCACCCCATTACTTCGCCCACCGGACACCGCCGGAGACGCCGCAGGAGCTGACCGACCATAACTGCATCAACTACCGGCTGCCGACGTCAGGATCGGTCTATGCCTGGGAATTGCGGGAAGGAGCGCGCGAGTTCAGTGCTCGGGTCGAGGGGCAACTGACGCTTAACAACATGGGGCCGGCGATCCAAGCCGCGCTTGACGGAGTGGGCTTGGCCTATCTGCCGCGCGAACTCGTCCTTCCACACATTGAGAGTGGCCTTCTCCAGGAAGTCCTGACCAAATGGTGCCCGACGTTCCAGGGTTACCACCTGTACTATCCAAGCCGGCGCCATCCCTCTCCGGCGTTTTCCGCCTTTGTCGACGCGTTCCGTATCAGGGGCAAGTAACAGCGTTTCGACGGCAAACGGCAGCTCGTATCCCACAAACGATCGTGAGACAGCTTGGATGACGAAGCGCAGTTGGAGGCAAAGCCGAGATAACTTTATCGAGATGTGTTCCGCCAGAAATGGTGGAGCCGGCCCGGGGACGGGGCCGGCTCCTTAAACCCGGTCGTTGGGGACGGGGAGGGTGGGGACTCGACCGGGTTTCTCCTAAAGCGCGAAGTCATGCGACGCACTTAACCTCTGTTTTATGCATGTCGTTATCCCAAAACCGCTACGCACTTTTGGGCGACATGCCTTGGCGTCCTCAGCGGACGCTGGCGACCGCGTCGGAGCGGCCGTCGTTGATCGTCACCCAGGCGCCGGAATTCCGCTCGGACTGGCGCTTCAGGTAGGTGTAGCCGGTATTGGTCCAGGACAGCACCTTGGGCTGGAGATTGTCGAGGATGAACTCGCCAAGGCTGGTGCGCACGGTCAGCACCGCATGGCCGTCGCCATTGCGCTGGCGCACCACCGTCATCAGCAGATCGCCGGCCGGCACGCCAATGCTCATCAGCTCGCGGCGCTTTTCCAGCGCATAGTCCTCGCAGTCGCCGAAGCCGCTATTGGGAAAGGACCAGACTTCCTCCTTGCCCCACATTTCCATGTCGGTGCGCGGCGCGACCCTGCTGTTGACCGAATTGTTGACTTTGACGATCGTTGCCCACAGCTTGCGGGTCAGCTCGACGGGTGCCCGGCCAGGCGTCCTCTGATTGCATTCCTGCGGAAGCTGCTGGCATAATTCGTAGTGTCCGACCGGCTGCGTGGTGCGGCCGCCGGTGTGCATGAAGGCCGGCTCCGCCGCGTTTACAGTCCCCCAACCGAAAAGCTGCATCGCTATTGCCGCCAGCAACAGCTTGCCCCTCATCCTGTTCATTATTCAGTCTCCCCGTTTGAGGAGACAATGACACGGCTGGATTTATTTGACGCAAAAGCGCGAAGTAGACATTAAGTAAAACGCCAATAGAATAAACATAAAATTTGACGTAATTGAATATAGAATTGTTTAAGGATTCCAGTCGGGCATGTTCCCATGCTTCGTCGCACCGTTCGAACAGCTAGGATGGCGGGACAGAGGGGGGCGCGAAGGATCGCCAGCCTCTCTTCCCGATAGTGCTAACGCTTCCGCGTCAGCCGCGCGACGAGCTGAATTCGGTATCGAGCGTTTCCGGCCGCTGGATGACGGCGAACTCGATGGCGACGCCATCTTCGAAATGCCGCACTATCTGGCCGCGCATGGTGCCCAGCGTCACCTGGACGCCGATGGCCGGCTTGACGTCGATCTCGATCGCCGCGCCCGACAGCGACAGGTCGATGATGCGGCACTGGTACTGGCGTCCGTCGGCAAGCTGCATCACGCTCGTCGGGTTGCGCGGTGCGACGCGTTCATGGCGGCGGTCTTCCGGCAGGTCGAGCTCGTGCTTGTTGGCAAGCCAGGTCAGTTGCGCGGCGAGCTTGTCCCTCTTGCGCTCCGACGCGATGACGGTCATCGCAAAGCCATCCTGCAAAGTGCGGGTGATGACGCCTTCGATGCGGCCGATGTGATCGATATAGGCAATGACCTTTTCGCCAGCCAGGCCGGTGCGCTCGGTGCGCAACGCAACGTTGCCGGGCGACATGTCGACCACCTGGCAGGGATGTTCGGTGCGGTCTTCCAGCATGAAACGTCCGTAAATTTTCACGCGGACGCGCTGAAAGTTACGCCTTTCAGCTTGGGACGGCGCATGGTCGACCGCCGCTGACCTCATCACTGCCATACCCCGTTCGGCATTCCGCGCATGGATGCGGGGAATTTCAGCGGAAAACTACAACAAAGCAGGTTAACAAAGGGCAAAGCCCGGCGCTGTTGCTTTAAGCTTTGGGCATCATTCCTCGCGACCGCCGTCGAAGACGACCAGGTGACGGATGCGGCGGGCCTGGCCGAGCGCCGAAATCGTCTCGGGCGGGTCGAATTCCGACGGGGCGAGCGAGGGAACCTCTATCGCCGGCCGGTTCCCCGGGAACATCGGCTCCTTGTCGGGATCGACGACACGGATCGAATCGATCAAGGCGTCGAGAACCGGGTCGGCACCCAGCCAGAAAGGTTTTTCGACGGCGCTTATCACGCCGAGGCAGCGCGGGCTCTCGACACCGCCGTCGAGCGGCAGCGCGAGCAGCTCGAACCTGTTGGACCGGCCGTTGCGGCTGAAACCCTCATAGGTGATGAGCATCACCGATTTCAGGTCGAAGACGCCATCGGTCAGCTTCGAAATCAGTCGCTGGTCCTTCTCGCGCCACAGCGAAGGGAATGAAAACCCCTTGAGTTCGCGGCCATAGACCGCGCAGAGCCTGGTGCCGGCGAGCCGGAACACCGCTTCGCCGCGCGTGTCCTTTTCCAGGATGAACGTGTCGGCCAGCAGCGACTTGATATCGGCCGGTTCGACTTCCGAGCGCTTCGGGGCAGGGCGTCCGTCACGCAACCGGTTCCAATAATGGAACAGCGTGATCGATCCGGTCTGGTTCATGCTAATGCTGCTCCGCGCATTCTGTCTTCTGATGTCCCATCGGTGAACAGAAGGGCGCCCTCCGAAGACCTACATGCGTTGCGGAGCAGGATGCGTGCCAGCATCGTTAATACTTGTTCACGGGTCGGGGCGGTTAAGGTTAACAACTGGTTTACGTTGCGCGCCTGCCAGCCCTGTGGCACACCAAAACCACTCCAGAAGCGGTCGTTTTGCGACGATCGGCAGCACTTCAGTCAAGAGTTCAGGGGGAGCAAGGGGGCTCGACCAGCCGTTCAAGGGAAACCTTGGACGGCTTCTTTTTTGATTCGGGGCTGCTGATTCGCCGTTTGTGATTCGGTTGGCCGTGATCTACATGCTCGCAAGTCCAATCCAGCGACTGAGTGCAAGCCATATGAGCGACCCAGAAAGCCCACCGGAGATCGAGCAGGGCCAGGGTGGGCCTGTCGCCCGCGAACCGGAGCAGCGCCGCGAGCCGGTGTTCAACCTGCCGCCCGTGGTGCTGGCGGTGATCGCCATCTGCGTCGTCGTCTTTCTGATGCAGCAGTATGTGCTTAGCCAAGACCAGCAGCTGACACTATTGTACGACGGGGCCTTCATTCCTGTTCTCTACACTGGCCAATACGGCTTCGACTGGTTCCTGTTTTCTCGGCCCTTTACATATGCCTTCCTGCATGGCGGCTTTGCCCATCTTGCCATCAACATGGTGTGGCTCGCGGCCTTCGGCTCACCGTTGGCCAACCGCTTCGGCGCCCTGCGCTTCAGCCTGTTCTTCGCCGCGACCGGACTGGCGGCGGTGGCGCTGTTCTGGGCCATGCACCCGCTTGGCGAGGCGCCGCTGGTCGGCGCCTCCGGCGCGATTTCCGGCATGATGGGCGCGGCGGCACGCTACGGCTTCCGCATCGACCGCTCGTCGGGCAAGGCCGCCTTCGCCGGCCGGCCTTTGCCGATGGCGGCGGTGCTGCGCTCGCGCGGCGTCGTCACCTTTCTCGCCATGTGGATGGTGATCAACCTCGCGACCGGCCTCTTCGGCCTGGCGCCTGGCATTGACGGCCAGATCGCCTGGGAAGCCCATATTGGCGGCTTTCTTGCCGGCTTCTTCGGCCTGCGGTTTTTTGATCGACGAGAGCAGGTGCCCCGGCAGGCGGACGAGCCGGAGACCTGAGACCGCCGCACTTGAAAAGCAACCGATCGCGGCGCACCATGTTCATCCCAGGGAAAGCCGGCCAGGGCAGGAGCCGGCAGGAAATGCAGAGGAGGACGCCATGACTGTTAAGGCAATTCTCGAGGCAAAAGGCCACGGCGTGGTGACGCTCGGGCCGAACGAAAAGCTCAGCGAAGCCATCCGCATGCTTTCCGAACACAGGATCGGCGCGCTGGTCATCACCAACGGCGATCACAAGATCGTCGGCATTCTTTCCGAGCGCGATGTGGTGCGGGTTCTCGCCAAGGAGGGGGCGGCGGCGCTCGACCTTGCCATCCGCTCGGCGATGACGCCCAAGGTGAAGATCTGCAATGAGAACCACACCGTCAACGAGGTCATGGAGATCATGACCAAGGGCCGCTTCCGCCATCTGCCGGTGGAAAAGAACGGGCTGCTCGACGGCATCGTGTCGATCGGCGACGTGGTCAAGCGCCGCATCGAGGATGTCGAGCGCGAGGCCGAGGAGATCAGGGCCTACATCGCCACGGCATAGGTGACGGCGGCCGGGTTGCCGACAGGTCGATTTTTCAAGCTGCTATCGCAGTTCGTCGCGGCAGGTGCGGGCCTGTGCCGCGTCGGCGCCTGCGGCTTTGCGCTTGTCTCTTTTGGCGGTTTGCACTAGCGAAGTTGCACATCAAAATATGCGTTCTCGCATATCCGCAATTTCAATATGCAGGCCCTTATGAGCATTATCGACACCCGCACGCCCGACGCCAAGCGCCTGGTTCCCGGCACCACCGGCGACTGGGAGATCATCATCGGCCTCGAGGTCCACGCGCAGGTGACCTCTCAGGCAAAGCTGTTTTCCGGCGCCTCGACCATTTTCGGCGCCGCGCCCAACGCCAATGTCAGCCTGGTCGACGCGGCGATGCCCGGCATGCTGCCGGTCATCAACGAGGAATGCGTCAAGCAGGCGATCCGCACCGGGCTGGGCCTAAAGGCCGAGATCAACCACAAATCGGTCTTCGACAGGAAAAACTATTTCTATCCCGACCTGCCGCAGGGCTACCAGATCTCGCAGTTCAAGCAGCCGATCGTCGGCGAGGGGAAGGTGATCGTCTCGGTCGGCCCGGACCGACAGGGCGAATTCGAGGACATCGAGGTCGGCATCGAGCGCCTGCACCTGGAGCAGGACGCCGGCAAGTCGATGCACGACCAGCATGCGACGATGTCCTATGTCGATCTCAACCGCTCCGGCGTGGCGCTGATGGAGATCGTCTCCAAGCCGGATATGCGCTCCGCCGATGAAGCCAAGGCCTACGTCACCAAGCTGCGCACCATCGTGCGCTATCTCGGCACGTGTGACGGCAATATGGACGAAGGCTCGCTGCGCGCCGACGTCAACGTCTCGGTGCGCCGGCCCGGCGGCGAATTCGGCACGCGCTGCGAGATCAAGAACGTCAACTCGATCCGTTTCATCGGCCAGGCGATCGACTATGAGGCGCGCCGCCAGATTGCCATCCTCGAGGACGGCGGCAGGATCGAGCAGGAAACGCGGCTGTTCGACCCCAACAAGGGTGAGACGCGCTCGATGCGCTCCAAGGAGGAAGCGCACGACTATCGCTATTTCCCGGATCCCGACCTTCTGCCGCTGGAATTCGACCAGGCCTATGTCGACGAGTTGGCAAAGGACCTGCCGGAACTGCCGGACGCCAAGAAGACGCGGCTGATCGCTTCGCTCGGCCTGTCGACCTACGACGCCTCGATCCTGGTGTCGGAAAAAGCGATTGCCGATTATTTCGAGAAGGTGGCGGCCGGGCGCGACGGCAAGCTCGCCGCCAATTGGGTCATCAACGATCTGCTGGGTGCCTTGAACAAGGCCGGCCAGGATATTGAAAACGCTCCTGTTTCGCCCGACCAGATTGGTACGGTCATCGACCTGATCAAGGAAGGCACCATCTCCGGCAAGATCGCCAAGGATCTGTTCGAGATCGTCTGGAACGAGGGCGGCGATCCGCGTCAGCTGGTCGAAAGCCGTGGCATGAAGCAGGTCACCGACACCGGCGCCATCGAAAAGGCGGTCGACGAGGTGATCGCGGCCAACCCGGACAAGGTCGAGCAGGCGCGCGCCAAGCCGACCATGGCCGGCTGGTTCGTTGGCCAGGTGATGAAGGCGACCGGCGGCAAGGCCAATCCGCAAGCGGTCAACGAGCTGGTCAAGGCCAAGCTCGGGATCGAGTAGGATGTTCATCCGCACCGCCGGCGAGCGCGATCTGGCGGCGGTGCGCGCATTGCTGATCGAGACGTGGCATGCCACCTATGACGCCATCTACGGCGCGGCGCGGGTTACCGAAATCACCGATGAATGGCATTCGATCGCCGCGCTCAAAGCGCGGCTGACGCGGCCGAACTCGGAGTTCCTGGTCGCCGACGACGGCAAAAGCATTGGCGGCATGGCTTTCGCCGCCGCCACCACGGATGCCAGGATCGTCATGCTGAACCAGCTTTACGTGCATCCTGCCTGGCAGAGGCAAGGCATCGGCCAGGCGCTGCTGGACGAGATCGAGGCCAGCTTTCCGGAGGCCCGAACGCTGCGCGTCGAGGTCGAGGAAGCAAATGCTCCGGCCATCGCCTTCTACCGCTCGAGGGGGTTCTTGCCCGCCGGTAACACGGCCGATTGCGGTGGCGCCTCAGGGTTGCCGGCGCTGGTTTTGGAGAAGCCACTCGGATAGCTCGTTCGCCTGACGCTCAGTTGCGTTTCTCAGGCAGGTTGGAGCAGCCGGCAGCGAGAAACTCGCACGGCAGGCTGCCGCCGCCGCCCGACGTGTGCGGGGGCGTAGCGGCTTCGATTTTTTCGACCTCGTAATATTTCGAGGTGACGCCCCATTTTTTAACGCCCTGGCACGTCGAGCGCACGCCAACCTCCGTCGCCTTCGCCGCCGTCTTGTAATAGGTGGTGATCCGGCAGGATTGGCTGACCGGCAAAGCGTTCGCCGGGCTCGTGACCGGCGGCAAGAAGTTCGGTAAAGCAAGCAGCGAGATTGCCGCAATGATCCTGATGGCGGGCATGGTGTGAGGAAGGTGCAGCATCGTTTGTCTCCATCGATGGCGCCGCTCGCTCGTGGCGCAGCGGCGCGTTTGTTCCAGCAAGATCAGGCCATGATGCCGGCGCTGCCGCATCTGCCGCGCGGGGCAAGGCGGCAGCGGTCTGAACCGCCGCCGTCATCCGCGAGCGGCCGCGTCAGGGCGTTTTCGGCTTGATGAGCGTCTTTATCGGAACGGCGACTTTTGGAGGCCGGACCGTACTGGCTCCACCATCGACGGCCAGCCCGCCGCTGTTGAGATAGCGCACCGTATAGTGCAGCTCATAGCCGGGAACTCTGATCCATGTAGGCTTGGGATTGAACTGGTCCGGCGGCCTCGAATACCACTTCGGGATCTGCATGATCTTGGAACCGGCACCGAATCCCGCAGTCTTGGCCGCTACTGCGAAGGCGCTGTCTCTGGGGTCGTTCGGCGGCTGGTCGACATTGCCGATGACGACCAGCGAATCGTATTTTCGCGCGTCCAGCCGTACCGCGGGAAGGTTCAGCGCAGCCACGTCGCCTTCGCGCATCGTCAGCGCCTTCTGACGGCCATCCTCATTGGCATAGACGTTGAGGTTTATGGCCTCGGATTCCGCATAGACGACATTGTTGTGGAAGTCGCGGGCTGGCAGGCGTGTGAGGCTGTCGAAGGTCACTTCAACCGTCGGCTTGGCTATGGCGTCCGTCACCACCAGGTTGCGCCGCGGCACCGTCCAGAAGATGAGATCATCGCCGGTGGCCTGTGTGCCGGCATCGGAGCCGTCTATTGCCGAGCATTTCGAATTTGGAACCGGCGTCGTCACCGGCAGAGGTGCCGAAAACGAGCTGCGTACCTGAGCGTCGATGTAATTGCCGACGTTGAAAACGTCTTCGAGGATGTTGCCGCCCTCGAAGCTCGCCGGGCCGGGTTGCGAGCGGATGATGACCTGGCTGGAATCGGTCTGCCAGCCGCTGCAGAAGACGTTGACGTCTATGGGAATGCCGATGTGGCGGTCGGAGGTCACCGGGATCGAGACTTTGATGGTCAGGATGTAAGGAACTTTGACAAACCAGCTGTTCGGCTGGTTCAGCATCTGCGTCGCAAAGCGCGACGGCCGCCATTGCTTCAGCGATTCGATCGATGCGCGTGACGATCGTCCCTGGGCGGCCAGCTGTGCGTTGGTGGCGTCGACTTTGGCTTGCGCCAGGTTGCGGACGGTGTTGGTGATCAGGAACACGCCGAGTTCGGCTTTGCAGGGCCTGTTCGATTGTGTGGCGTTGCATGGGGCAAGTGCCGCACTGGGAACCGGCGGCCCCGAAGGCGGCGGCTGGGCGGCCGCGGTGGCCGCCATCAGGCAGAAGAACAGGATCGTGCAGGTTTTCAACATGGTATCCTCGCTCTGTCGTTGGAAACCACCCTCCGGCTAGACAGCAGCATTTGTTCGATGGCGGTTCATCGCCCGCACGGGGGATGAACCGCGAAACATCGGGCTGGCCCAGCGACGTCGAGCCGCCGTCCTTTCGAATTGGATATCTACTGCTTCACGACGCCTTTGGTTGTCGCCTTCGGCGCGACGACCTTGGGCTTGGGGGTTTTCGGGCCGGGGTCGACTACCAATGCGGCCGTGCAGGAGCATTTGCCCGAACCGCAGTTCAGGTCGCCCTTGCACATTTTGGAATGCCGCATATCGGTGCAGTCGGCGGTCCCGGAGCAGGAGCAACTGCCTTGCCCAATCGTTCCGGACTGACATTTGAAGCTCCATGCCGGATCGGCGGCAAGGCCGGCCACAGCGAGCGATAAGGCAAAAAGCGTCGTCGAGATGAGCTTGCGCATGAATACCTCCCGGTTCTATCGAGCGATGGAACCACGAAGCAGCAACGCCTTCATCTCCCGCGCGGGGGACGAACTCGCATACCGGTGACGATCGTCAATGCTGTCCCTTCAGCACGACGAGATAGCCGCGTTCGACGCGAAGCCGGAACGCGATTTGCCCTGCAGTGCCGGGATCCTTGGAAACCTTGTCGATGACATAGCCGCTGGGATGCGAGCCAAGCCATTCTTCCGGTTTGTCGGTGGTTTCGAATGGCTTTTGCAACCGGGCCAGGAAGCCGACTTCGCCTTGATAGTCGAAAGCCACGGCCCAGTCCGCATCCTTTCGCTCGTCGATGAAGTTGGCGAGCGGCGTCAGATCATAGCGTTTGAACGCGGTTGCCGATGCCACCGCGTGGCCAATGCCGAAAATGACAAGCATGACGATGGCCGAGCTCTTCAGCCTGGCGAGCGGGATCTCCGCCATGAAATAGCCGAGCAGGATGACCACGAACGGCAACATCGGCACGACATAATGAGGCTGCTTGCCGGATATCGCGCTGAACACCAGAAACACGGCAACGAACGAGAATGACAGCAGGCGCAAGGCGCGCAGATCCGGCGACTTCGTGTCGATCAGGCTGCGTATCCGCGTGCGCAGCTTCAACCGCCACACCTCGGGTATGAAGATCCACGGTATGAACATGACCGGCAGCAGCAGCAGATAGAAATAGAACGGCCGGCCGTGCGAATTGCGCAAATTGCCGGTGACGCGTCCCGCCGACTGGTTCCAGACGAGATCATAAACGAAATTGCCTTTTGTCAGGATGGTCGCCGGCACCAGCCAGATCGCCACCGGAATTAGCGCGGCGAGCAGGGCCATGCCCACTCCAGCGAGGAAGTTCGGTGTCGTCAGTCCCGCCCGCCCGTCGCGCCAGAACGGGTAGAACAGGATGGGCGCGCCGATATGGATCAGCACCACCGGGCCTTTCGTCAGCACGCCCATGCCGATGAACAACCCGGCCAGAACGGCCTGCCAGCGGTTGCCGCTGCGGGCAAAGGCAATCAACGACAACAGCGCGGCGAGCACAAAGACCGTCAGCAACAGGTCGAACAGGATCAGCGTCGAATAGATGACGAACACGCTGCTTCCGGCGACCAGCCAGGGGATGCGCCGCGCGATGTCGTCGCGGCCCGGAAACAGGGTCTTTGCCAACGCCGTCGTCAGCCAGATGACGAGCGAGGAGGCGCCGAAGATGACCAGCATCGCCGCCGGCCGGCTGGCGCCGAAAATGTTCCAGACAAGGTCGATAAGCCAAAACAGCAGTGGCGGCTTCTGCAGATAGGGCGCGAAATTCATCGTCGGGACGAAGATCTGTCCGCTCAGATACATTTCCCAGGTGACGCTGAGATATCGCGTTTCGTCGACGGGCAGCAGTGGCCGGAAAGCGACCGCGATTACGATCAGCCCAAGCAGAAAGAGGTAGGGGAGCAGCCGCTCGGTAGATGTCGGTGTCAAAGATCGAGATCCGCGCCAGAAACCATTTTCATTCCAGCCGAGCATAGTGCCGCGTTTCTGGACCGCGAACGACCGCACCATGATTTTGGCCGAATTGCAACGATGCCGGTTTCGTTTCGCAGATTTTGCGGAGGATGGTCTCAAGGGCTTGAAAAACTTGCCGGCCGAGTCTTTTGGACCGCTGCCGGTCCCGGGAACCTGAGCAAAATCAACTGGAGCGCAAGGGTGGCGACAATTCGCGCATCAACAGTTCGAGCTCGCGCTGATCGCCTGTACCGGTCTTGTCGAAGATCGTCGCCAGCTGCGACTTGACGGTGCCGTCCGAGACGCCGCCGGCCGCGGCGATTTCCTTTCGCGTCAGGCCGGCGGCAACGTGACCGGCGACGCGCCTTTCTGCCGCGGTCAATCCGAACAGCGCCGCAATGGCGTCCAGCGCCGGGATTGGTGCCGAACCGGCCGCCGCGATGAAGATCGCTGCAGCGGCGCGCTGCGAGATGCGCGCCGAGATCTCACGCCGCGCCAGCGGCATCACATGGGCCACCGCCGGAACGGCCGTCTTGGCCAGGGGAATGTTGATGCCGCAAGGTCCGAGCGCGAATTCGTCGCGCGTGCCGAGCTGGACGGCGCGGCCGATCGCGGCATTGGCATTGGCATAGGTGAAGGAAAGCTGGCCGCGCACGCAAGCAACCGAAATGTTTTCGGCGAGCAGCGCTTCGGCTGATGGATTGGCGAAGATGATGGTCATGTCTTCGGCGACGATCAGCACCGGATGGTCGAGGCTTTCGATGATGGAGCGGAAGATTTCGGCCTTGCGCCGCTCGGCCTCGAACAGGTCGCCGATGGTCACCGCGCGCCGCACATGCGGTGCCAACAGGCAGACAAGCTCGATATCCTCGCGGGAAATCTGGCGCCTGTCCTTGTCGGTAACCACCATCAGCGTGCCGATCCGGGTCGGCCGCTTCATCAACGCCACCCAGAAGAAATCGTCCAGGCGGTTGGGTTGCACCCATTCGCGCACGATGCGGCTTTCGAGCCATCTCTGTCGCGTATCCGGGCCTTGCAGGGCGTAGATCGAATCGACGGTGAACGGCACGTCGATCTCCATCTTGGGAACCGCCGCATAGAACGGCACTTGCGAGCCGTAGTCGTGCTTCAACGGCTCAAGAACTGCGGGATCGCCGCAAGACACCGAAAACCGCGCGGAGCTGCTGATCGTGTCGATGACGGCGAGCATGGCAAGCTGGCCTTCCGCCAGGTTGCAGATGGCCTCGAGTGTCGCCTGCCAGCGGTCGACGTCGGCAATCGAATCGTAGATCGCCTCAACGACCTGCGGCAATGCGCGACCGGCCGTGCCCGCCAGCGATGACATGAGCCCCTCTCATTTGCCGTCCTAGAGGCAACGAAGCTTCAACTCCTAGAATAACGCTGCGTAAGGTTGCCAACAACCCATTTCATCTGCTTCGGGCGGCCGCGAAAATAACATGATCGTTTCGCTTTCCCGCCACCCATTTGCTCCTCGGTTGCGGCAAGACGCTTGCCTTCGCAATGCCGTGACGCCATAAGCAGGAACAGGCGCCGCAGCCGCCGCGAGGACTTGCTTCAAGGACTTGCCACGAGGATTTGGATGAAGACTTTCCTTCTGCAGTTTTTCACCTGGTGGAACAGCCAGACATTGGGAACGCGCTTCCATACCTGGCGGCACGGCAAGAAGGTCGGGCAGGACGAGGTCGGCAACGTCTACTATGAGGGCGGCGTCGATTCGGAAGGCCGCACCCGTCGCTGGGTCATCTACCGCGACTATTCGGAAGCCTCGGCGATTCCGCCCGGCTGGCATGGCTGGATCCATCATCGTGTCGACGTTGCGCCGCCAAGCGAAGACTACAAGCCACGCGACTGGCAAAAGCCGCATGTGCCGAACCTCACCGGCAGCCCCGCGGCCTATCGCCCGAAAGGCTCGGTGCTGACCAACCAGCATCGTCCGCAGGTGACGGGCGACTACGACGCCTGGACGCCTGGTTCGTGATCGATCGCCGCGACACGCGCGCGGTCCCCACGGGGGCGGTCCTTTGTCGCCACAATTGCTGTTTAGCTGTTTGCTGATCCGACAGCAGCAACTAGCCTTGGCGTTAAGAGAATCACCCGGGCGCAAACCACCGGATCTTGGATGAGCATGTTCAGCCGAATTTTGACGGGCGGATTAACCGCGGTCGTTCTCGCTTCTATGGTGGCGCTTGCTACTGCGCAGGAATTGGTGCCGCCTGCGCCGGACGCGTCGGTGGCGCCTGAAGCACCCGCAGTATCCGAGCGCATCACCAATCCCGTCGCTGAATTCGCCGGCATCGACAAGATCACCGGCCGTATCATCACCTTCGATGTTTATATCGACGAGACGGTGCAGTTCGGCGCTTTGCAGGTGACGCCGCGCATCTGCTATTCGCGGCCCGAAAACGAAGAGCCGAAGACGGATTCGTTCGTCGAGGTCGACGAGATCACGCTCGACCGGAAAATACGCCGTATCTTCACCGGCTGGATGTTTGCCGAAAGCCCCGGGATCAATGCCGTCGAGCATGCCGTCTATGATATCTGGCTGAAGGGCTGCAAGCAGAAGTCCGACGTGCCAGCACCCGCCGCTCCCAAAACCAACTAAAATCTGTCAGCGCGCGGCGGATACCGCGTCTTGCGGAACCGCCGCGTTGCCCGAGCGTTGGTGCGTCTCTACGGAGGAGGTTGCCATGATGATGGCCAACAAGAACGAACTTCTCGACATCGAAAGGGGATTCTGGAGCGGCGGTGCCGACTATTTCAAGGCCAATGCCGATACCGACTGCCTGGTGGCCTTCCCGCAGATGGCGCGGGTGATGAGCAATACCGATCTGGCCGCAACTGCCACGGACCCGAACCGCTGGCGCGATCTCGACATCGACCTCAAGGGCATCATCGAGCCGGGCAGCGACATCGTCATGCTGACCTACGAGGCGCGTGCGACGCGGCGAGATGGCGAAGCCTATGCGGCGCTGGTCAGCACCGGCTATGTCCACCGCGTCAATGGCTGGAAGATGATGTTCCACGCACAGACGCCGCTGGTGACGGCAGCAAAAGGCTGACCGGCCGCAAGAGCATTCCAGGAAATGTGAACGGCTTTCCGTCCGGAATTGCGTTTCTGTGAAACGATGAACCATTCCAGGTTATGGAAAAAACACGGCCTCGCCCTTCAGCGCCTCGGCCAGCATCTTCTCGTACTTGCCGCGCGGCACGTCGATTGCACCGAAGCGTTTGAGATGCTCGGTGGTGAACTGGGTATCGAGCAGTGCAAAGCCACGCGCCTTCAGGCGTTCGACGAGGTGAACCAGGCAGGCCTTTGACGCGTCGGTCTCCCTGGCGAACATGCTCTCGCCGAAGAACACGCGGCCGAGCGATACGCCGTAGAGCCCCCCGACCAATCGGTCGTTGTGCCAGGCCTCGACCGAATGGCAATGGCCCATCCGATGCAGCTCGATATAGGCTTCGCGGATCGGCGCGTTGATCCAGGTCGACCGACGTTCCTCGCGCCTTTCGGCGCAGGCCTCGATCGTCGCCTCGAAGTCGAAATCGATGCGGAACTCGAACAGGTTCTTGCGGATCGTCTTTCTCAGGCTTTTCGGTATGTGGAACCCGTCGAGCGGAATGA
Organism: Mesorhizobium sp. M0184; assembly: GCF_040322215.1. NCBI lineage: Bacteria > Pseudomonadati > Pseudomonadota > Alphaproteobacteria > Hyphomicrobiales > Phyllobacteriaceae > Mesorhizobium > Mesorhizobium sp. M0184. The sequence continues at coordinate 34,899 of NZ_JAMYSZ010000027.1, read as the reverse complement.
TGCCGCGCGTCTCCGGCCGCACCCAGAATACTTCGGGGTCATTGGCGCTTTCGGCCATCGGGAAGACGCCGGAGGCATAGGCTTTGAGCAAAAGGTCGGTCGGGATGCGATAACCGGGTGCGTAGGGACGGGTCATCGCTTCGCCCCTGTGTCACTCGCCTTCGGCCAGGTATTTTTCCAGCCAGTGGATATCGTAGTCGCCATTAGCGATGTCGGCGTTGCCAACGAGGTCGCGAAACAGTGGCAGCGTCGTTTTGATGCCGTCGACGACGAATTCGTCGAGCGCGCGCCGCAGCCGCATCATGCATTCGACGCGGTTGCGGCCGTGCACGATCAGCTTGCCGATCAGGCTGTCGTAGTAGGGCGGGATCTTGTAGCCCGAATAGACGCCGGAATCGACGCGGATACCGAGGCCGCCCGGCGTGTGGAAATGGGTGATGGTGCCCGGCGAGGGGGTGAAGGTGCGCGGATCCTCGGCATTGATGCGGCATTCGATGGCATGGCCGTGGAAGCGGATATCCTCCTGGCGCACCGAAAGCCCGCCGCCCGAGGCGACGCGGATCTGCTCGTGCACGAGGTCGATGCCGGTAATCGCCTCGGTCACCGGATGTTCGACCTGCAGGCGCGTGTTCATCTCGATGAAATAGAACTCGCCGTCCTCATAGAGGAATTCGATGGTGCCGGCGCCGGAATAGCCGAGATCGGCGATCGCCCTGGCGCAGACGCCGCCAATATGCGCGCGCTCCTCGGCATTGAGCGCCGGCGAGGGCGCTTCTTCCCAGACCTTCTGGTGGCGGCGCTGCAGCGAGCAGTCGCGCTCGCCGAAATGCACGCCGCGCCCGGCGCCGTCGCCGAACACCTGCACTTCGATATGGCGCGGCTTCTGCAGATATTTCTCGATATAGACTGCGTCGTCGCCGAAGGCCGCACCCGCCTCCGAGCGTGCCGTCTGCAGCGCCACCTCGAGATCGGCCTCGCTACGCGCCACTTTCATGCCGCGCCCGCCTCCGCCGGCCGACGCCTTGATGATCACGGGGTAGCCGATCGCGGCGGCAATGCGCTTGGCTTCCTTGTCCTCGGTGACCGCGCCGTCGGAGCCGGGCACCACGGGAATGCCGAGGCGTTTTGCGGTACGCTTGGCCTCGATCTTGTCACCCATGATGCGGATATGGTCGCCGGTCGGGCCGATGAAGGTGATGTTGTGCGCGGCGAGGATGTCGGCGAACTTGGCGTTCTCCGACAGAAAACCGTAGCCGGGATGCACCGCGTCGGCGCCGGTGATCTCGCAGGCGGCGACGATCTGGTGGATGTTGAGATAGCTGTCGCGCGACGGCGGCGGGCCGATGCAGACGCTCTCGTCGGCGAGACGCACATGCATGGCGTCGGCGTCGGCGGTCGAATGCACCACCACCGTCTGGATGCCGAGCTCCTTGCAGGCGCGCAGCACCCTGAGGGCGATTTCGCCGCGATTGGCGATCAGGATTTTCTGGAACATCTTTCGCCTGTTCCCGGCTCTACTCGATCACGACGAGCGGCATACCATATTCGACCGGCTGCGCATCTTCAAACAGGATCGCCGTCACCGTGCCGGCGCGCGGCGAGGGGATCTGGTTCATCGTCTTCATTGCTTCGATGATCAGCAGCGTCTGGCCTTCCTTGACCTTCTGGCCGATTTCGATGAACGGCCTGGCGTCGGGCGACGGTGCCAGATAGGCGGTGCCGACCATTGGCGAGGCGACGGCGTTCTTCGACAAGTCGGGCGTCGCCGGGGCGGCCGCTGCCGCGGGCTGCGCGGCTGCCGGGGCATAGGCCGGCTGAGCTGCGGCGACCGCATGGACGGCCGGCGCCTGCCGCGAGACGCGCACCTTCAGATCGCCCAGCTCGACCTCGATCTCGGTCAGGTTGGTGTCGTTCAGTATGCCCGCCAGATCGCGGATCAGCTGCTGGTCAACACCGTTCTTCTTTATCGACATTTTCGAGCCTTCTGTTTGTTGGCCGGTCATAGGCGTGCAGCCAGCGCCTGCAGCGCCAGCGTGTAGCCGAGCGGCCCGAACCCGCAGATCATGCCGACGGCGACCGGCGCGACCATGGAGACGTGGCGGAATGGTTCCCGCGCGTGGATGTTGGAGAGATGCACCTCAGCGACCGGCAGCGGCGCGACGGCGCGGATGGCATCGTGAATGGCGATCGAGGTATGGCCGTAGGCGCCCGGATTGATGACGATCGCGGCGGCCTTGTCGGCGGCCTCCTGGATCCAGTCGACGAGGTCGCCCTCATGGTTCGATTGGCGGAAATCGATCTCCAGCCCAAGTGCGGCACCTGCCTGCTTGCAGTCGTCGGCGATCGCAGCAAGCGTCTTGTCGCCATAGATGCCCGGCTCGCGCTTGCCGAGCGCGTTGAGATTGGGGCCGTTCAGGACGAAAACCGTTTTCAAAATATGCCGACCTTTCCCGGCGCGGCTAAGCCGGCGCGCCGGACCCTCTATAATGGGCATAGACGCTGGCGAAAAGAGCGCAAGTGCGTTCTTTCGCCGTCCACAACAGCCGGAAAACGGCCCGTGCCGGAAACCCGCAGCCTAATCGAAACCCGAATGCTGATCAGAGCGCGGCCTTCGCCGCCTCGATCTTTTCGGCCAGCACTTCCTGGCCAAGCGCGCCGAACACCACCTCGTTGCCGACGACATAGGACGGCGTTCCGGTGATGGCGAGCTTGGTGGCGAGGTCATAGGTCTTGGAGAAAGCCTCGGTGATGCTCGGGTCCTTCATCTTTTCGCGCAGCGCCGCCTCGTCGGCGCCGAGCGACAGTGCCAACTTGATTGCCGCCGCCTCGGTGGCGCGCCCCTGGCCGCCGAGCAGCGCATTGTGGAATTCGCCGTATTTCTCCGGCTTCATCAAATGGAAGGCCATCGAGACGACGCTCGCCTTCTGCGAATCCGGGCCGAGGATCGGGAACTCCTTGAGTACGAAGCGCAGGTCCGGATCGGCCTTGGTCAGCGCGCGCATGTCGTCGATGGCGCGTTTGCAGTAGCCGCAATTATAATCATAGAATTCGACGATGGTGACCTTGCCGTTCGGATTGCCGACAACACCGTCGAATGAGGAATTGAAGATCTGGTCCTTGGCGTCTTTGATGACGCCGAGACTGGCGACGCGCTGTTCTTCCTTCTGCTTGGCCTCGAGTGCCTGCTGGGCCTCCAGAAGCACTTCCGGGTTCTTCAGGAGATAGTCGCGGACGATGCCTTCGACTTCGGCACGGTCGAGCTTGGTACCCGAGGGTGCCGTCTGGGCAAGCTGTGCCGTGCCGGCCTTCGCCGTCTGCGGATTGCCGGCGACGAAGCCGAACGCCAGCATGGCGAGAGCCGCTGCCACTCCGGTAGTGCCCAGCAGAATTGCCTTGGTCATGATCCTCGATCCTCTTGCCTGTGTTCGGGTCCGCTCGCTTTGGCTGTGTCGCAGCCTGCGTCCGAAAGGTTCACTTCTTCTTACCTGATGGTGCGTAGTTTATGATGTCCTGCGCGCGAAGCCAGCCCGGCTCGCCCCGCTTCATGCTCTGCTGCGCCCGCATGGCGAAGATCTTCGCATTCTTGTAGTCGCCGGAATAGAAATGCCCTTCGGCGGTTGCAAGCTCGGCGGCCGGGATGTTGCCGAGTTCCCCGTAAGCCTGTGCCAGATAGCGGTATCCGGCGGCGTTTTCGCGATCCCGTCCGAGGCCGGTGTTGATCTGCGCCACCGCCTTCTTCAGCGAATCCTGCGTGCCGATCGCCATCAGCGCCTGGCCGTAAGAGACCGGCAGCAGCCCCGATCGCGCCGGATCGAGGCTGACCGACTTGGCATAGGCGTCCGCCGCATCCTTCGGCCGGTTCGCCTTCATCAGGATGTCGCCGCGTAATTCCTGGAAATAGGGATTTTTCGGCTGTTCCTTGATCAACGCGTTGGTCTTGGTGAGCGCCGACGCCAGATTGCCGAAAAGATAGGTCATCTGCGCGTCGCCATAGCGTGAGGCGAGGCTGCCGGGGTTCTTGCGCATCAATCGCGACGCCGCCGCCTGGCCCTGCATGTAGGCGGCGATCTTGATGCGCATCATGTCGTGGCGCTGCTGCAGTGCCGGCGGGTCGACCTTGTCGACGTAAGGGCTCTGCTTCACCAGCACTTCGAGATTGGCGATACGCTCCTGCGGCATCGGATGGCTGATCCTGTAGGGATCGACTTGCGCGCCCGAGAGCGACAATGCGTTCTGGAAGCGGCCAAACGTCTTCAGCATGCCCATGCCGGACTGGCCGGTTGCATTGAGATAGGTGATCGCCGAACGGTCGGCGGTCATCTCTTCGGTGCGCTGATAAGCGAGGATACTGCGTTGCGCCATCTCGCCGCCGCCGGCCACCACGCCCATGCCGGCGCCGGCGAGACCGCGGCTGTTGCTGGTGGCGCCGGCCACCATGGCGCCGGCGCCAAGCAGCGTCGCCAGGATCGCCATCGTCTTGGCGCGCTCGAGCTGTTCTCGCAATTTCTGCTGGTGTCCGCCGGCGATATGGCCGGCCTCGTGGGCAATGACGCCAATGATCTCGTTGGGCGTTTCGGCCGTCATCAGCGCGCCGGTGTTGATGAACAGGCGGCGGCCGGCAACAAAGGCGTTGAAGCTCTGGTCGTTGACCAGCACGATGTTGATGGCGTCGCCCGACAAGCCCGCCGCCTTGAAGATCGGCCGCGCGTAATCGCGCACCAGCGCCTCGATCTCGGCATCGCGCACAACCGGCACATTCTGCGCAAAAGCATTGACCGAGCCGGCCATGGCGACCACCGCGGCAAGCGAAAGCGTCGCGAGGGCGCGCGCTGTCCTGGCGATCGTCGATTTGGGTCGGCTCAACATGGCAGGTCCACTGGTAGACGAGTGGGCGAAGGATGAAAAGTCGGCAGCCTAAACTTACCGAACTTGTGATCCCCACACCAATCGGGCATTTGTGCGGCGCGGCCAGCATGGCCGGCACGTGCGGACAAGTGTGGTGGATTGAAAAATGGTTGTTTCGCTTTCGCGCCGCGGCGCGGTCGAACCGTTCCATGCCATGGACATCCTGGCCGAGGCGAATCGGCTGAAAGCCAAGGGCCTGCCGGTCGTTTCCATGGCCGTCGGCCAGCCTTCCGATCCGGCGCCGGCCGGGGTTCGCGAAGCGGCGGCCAATGCCTTGAAAGCAGGCCGCATCGGCTATACCGACGCGCTGGGCATCGCCGGTCTGCGCAAGGCGATCGCGGCGCATTATGGCGAGCACTACGGGCTTGACGTTTCGCCCGAGCGGATAGCCGTCACCACCGGATCGTCGGCTGCCTTCAACCTCGCTTTCCTGGCAATGTTCGATCCAGGCGACCGCGTCGCCATCGCTGCGCCCGGCTATCCTGCCTATCGCAACATCATGGCCGCGCTCGGCATCGACATCGCCGAGATCGAGTTGGACGGCGCCGCCTATCTGCATGCCGAGCACCTGCAAGCCGCGCATCGCGAAAAACCGCTGAAGGGCGTGCTGTTCGCCAGCCCGGCCAACCCGACCGGCGCGGTCATCCCCGCCGGCGATCTCGAGGCGCTGGTCGAGACGGCGCAAGAGCTCGGCATCGCCGTCATCTCGGACGAAATCTACCACCGGCTGGCCTATGCGGCGCCCGACACGACGGCGCTTGCTTTCGGCGCGGATGTGACGGTGATCAATTCCTTCTCGAAATATTATTGCATGACCGGCTGGCGCATCGGCTGGATGGTGCTGCCGCAGGAACTGGTGCGGCCAATCGAGCGCATCGCCCAGAGCCTCTACATCTCGCCGCCCGAACTGTCCCAGATTGCCGCGATCGAGGCGTTCAAGGCGACGCCAGAGCTGGAAGCGGTGAAGGCGCGCTATGCCTGGAACCGCGAGCTCCTGATGCAACGCCTGCCGGAGCTCGGCTTTGCTTTGGCCGCGCCCATGGACGGCGCCTTCTACGCCTTCTGCGACGTCACCAGGCACACCAATGACAGCATGGCGTTTGCGCGCAGGATGCTGGCCGAGGCGCATGTGGCGGCGACGCCGGGCCGCGATTTCGACCCGCTGCAAGGCCATCGCACGATGCGCTTTTCCTACGCCGGCAGCCACGACGACATGGTCGAGGCGATGGCGCGTATCGAACGCTGGCTGAAGTAGCGGGGGCGACGATGCCGGAGCTTGAACAGGCGCCTCAACTTGAACAGGCGCCACAGCTTGAACATGCGTTGCGCGAGGTCGCTGCCGAAATGGCGGAGCGTACCGATCGCGGCGACGTCGCCAGCTATATCCCCCAGCTCGGCAAGATCGATCCGAAAAAATTCGGCATTGCCGCGGTGACCAATGACGGCCGCATGCTGACCGCAGGCGATGCCGACGAGGCGTTTTCGATCCAGAGCATCTCAAAGGTGTTCACGCTGACGCTGGCGCTCGGCAATGTCGGCGACGCGCTGTGGCAGCGGGTTGGGCGCGAACCTTCGGGCAATCCGTTCAACTCGATCGTCCAGCTCGAGCACGAGAACGGCATTCCGCGCAATCCATTCATCAATGCCGGCGCCATCGTGGTCTCGGACATCCTGCTTGCCGGCCATCAGCCGCGCGAGGCGATCGGCGAGATCCTGCGCTTCATCCAGTTCCTGGCCGATGACGACACCATCATCATCGACCGCGAGGTCGCGGCGTCCGAACGCGCCACCGGCTTTCGCAATTTCGCGCTTGCCAATTACATGAAATCGTTCGGCAATCTCAATCACGCGCCGGAACTGGCGCTGGGCGTCTATTTCCACCATTGCGCTATCGCCATGAGCTGCCGGCAACTGGCCCTGGCCGGCCGTTTCCTTGCCAATGGCGGCAAGAACCCGGCGACCGGGCATTCCGTCGTCTCGGCAGAGCGCGCCCGCCGTATCGGCGCGATGATGTTGACCTGCGGCCACTATGACGGCTCCGGCGACTTCGCTTTCCGCGTCGGCATTCCCGGCAAGAGCGGCGTTGGCGGCGGCATATTGGGGATCGTGCCGGGCGTCGCCTCGCTTGCCGTCTGGTCCCCTGGCCTTAATGCCAACGGCAATTCCAGGCTGGGCTCGATCGCGTTGGAAAAACTGGCGAAGACGATGAACTGGTCGATCTTCGCGCCATAAGCATTTTGCAGCCAAATGGAATCATTTGGCGTCCGCACAAATGCGGCAAAACAAACAGTTAGAGCGGAATGCCCCATTCAATTTGAATGCATTCCGCTCTGGTGCCTGTCGCCCGAATTGGGGCAAAAAATCCCGCGCAGCCGATCGGCAGCGCGGGATTTTTTTTTAATCAGAAAGTCTGGCTAATGCACGGAAAGGCTTAGAAAAAGCCCTTCCGTTGCCACCAGCCGGCACGCTTCGGCTTGTCCTCGGCCTTTGCTTCCTCGGTCTTTGCCTCGTCGGTCTTTGCCTCGTCCGGGACGATCGAGGAGACGACCGGCACGACCGGAGCATCCACCGGTACCGGCTTGCGCCGCGACGGCCGGACCTTCGGCGTTTCCTCGGCAGCCGCCACTTCAGTCTCCTGCGAAGCCGGCGCAGCGGTCTCGCCGGAAGCCACGGAGGCGGCCTCGGCAGCCGATGTCTCGGCGCCCGCAATCTCGGCAACTGCTTCCGCCGCAACTTTCTTCGGCTTGGCGGTACGGCGCGGCTTCTTTGGCTTTTCGGCGCTCGGCATGTCGTCGTTCGCCGGAGCGAGCACCGCAAGCTCTTCGGCCGGCGGCGCACCTTCCGGCTCGCCGGTTACGGGCTCTTCTTCCGACACGGCACCTTCCGTCATGGCGGCTGGCTCGCCGGGGGCAGCTTCCAAGCCGTCCTCGCCGTCCTCACGGCGATTGCGCTTGCCGCCGCGCTTGCCGCGCCGGCGCTTCTTGCCGTGACCGTCGTCCGCCGCTTCCGCCGTTTCGGCAACACCGGCCGGCGCTTCACGTTCCGCTTCGGCGCCTTGATCGCCGGCGGCTACGAAGGCATCGTCTATCGGCGCCGAAACGGAAGCACCTTCCACAGCAGCGCCATGCTCGCGATCGCCATGTTCGCGTTCCCCGTGTTCACGATCCCCGTGTTCACGATCCTTGCCGCCGCGCCGTCTGCGGCGCTTGCGGCGCTTGCGATCGCGGCCTTCGCCGTCCTCGCCGGACCTTGGCTGCTGCGGCTGCTGGGCAGGGCGTGGCTGCTCGGCCTGCACCGGTGCCTCGTCTTCCTCTTCGATGACGATCTCGTCCTCGGGTTCTTCCGGCTCAACATAGGCCGGGAACGTGCGCGCCTCGACAAAGCCTTCCGGCTTTTCGGCCAGCGCGCCGCGGAAGATGGCATAGTGTTGTGCACCGACCGCGTCATCGGCTTCGATGGTGATGGTCACGCCGAAGCGGTGCTCGAATTCCACCAGCGTGCCGCGCTTGTGATTGAGCACATAGAGCGCGGTCGCCGCCGGCGTCCGCACCGTGATGTGGCTGCGCGAATCCTTGAGCAGGAATTCCTCGATTGCCCGCACCACCAGCAGCGCGACCGACGAATCGGAGCGCACATGGCCGGTGCCGCCGCAATGCGGGCAAGGCTTCATGGTCGATTCCAGCACGCTGGCACGGATGCGCTGGCGCGACATCTCCATCAGGCCGAAATGCGAGATGCGGCCGACCTGGATGCGGGCACGATCGTTCTTGAGGTGATCCTTCAGCCGCTTCTCGACGGAGCGGTTGTTGCGGTTCTCCTCCATATCGATGAAGTCGATGACGATCAGGCCGGCGAGATCGCGCAGCCTCAATTGCCGGGCGACTTCCTCGGCGGCTTCCAGATTGGTGTGAAGTGCGGTGTCCTCGATCGAGTGCTCCTTGGTGGAACGGCCCGAATTGACGTCGATGGCGACCAGCGCTTCCGTCTGGTTGATGATGATGTAGCCGCCGCTCTTCAGCGTCACCTGCGGCTGCAGCATGCGGTCGAGCTGCGCTTCGATGCCGTTGCGCACAAAGATCGGCGTCGTGTCGCGGAACGGCTGAACCACCTTGGCGTGGCTCGGCATCAGCATGCGCATGAAGTCCTTGGCCTCGCGGTAGCCTTCTTCGCCGGAAACCAGGATCTCGTCGATATCCTTGTTGTAAAGGTCGCGCACCGAGCGCTTGATCAGGCTGCCTTCCTCGTAAACCAGGGCAGGGGCCGTGGATTGCAGCGTCAGATTGCGGACGTTTTCCCAAAGCCGCATCAAATATTCGTAGTCGCGCTTGATCTCTGCCTTTGTGCGGCTTTCGCCTGCCGTACGCAGGATGACACCCATGCCTTGCGGCACTTCGAGATCGGCGACCACTTCCTTCAGCCGCTTGCGGTCCTGCGCATTGGTGATCTTGCGCGAAATACCGCCGCCGCGTGCCGTGTTCGGCATCAGCACCGAATAGCGGCCGGCCAGTGACAGGTAGGTGGTCAGCGCTGCACCCTTGTTGCCGCGCTCTTCCTTGACGACCTGCACCAGCAGGATCTGCCGGCGCTTGATCACTTCCTGGATCTTGTACTGGCGGCGCACCGGCTTGCGGCGGTTGCGTACTTCTTCGAGCGCGTCTTCAGCGCCGACCGATTCGATCTCGTGATCGTCCGGATGCGAGGATTGGACCTCCTCCAGCATGCCGCGATCATTGTCTTCGGACGTCGCTTCGCCGCTTGTCTCGGCCCCGCTTGTCTCGACTTGCGGGACGGCTTCGGAGATTACGTCGGCATCGACGCTGGCAGCGATGGAACTCGATCCGCCTTCGGAAGGCTCGGTCTCGCCGCTATCGGCGACTTCTTCACTCTGTCCAGCGGCATCCTCGCTCTGTCCGGCAGTGTCGGACGTGGTGTTGTCGGCAACGGCATCCAGCTTTTCTGCGACGGCACCTTCGCCGTTCTCGCTATTCTCACCGTCGGCCGCGCCTGCCTCGCGCCTGTGCTCGCCGCGGTCGCGGCTCTTGCCGCCGCGCCGGCGTCCGCGCTTGCCACGGTCGCGGCTCTGGCGGTCCTCGCCTTCGGCGGCTTCCTCGTCCTCGTCGTCCTGGGCTTCCTGGGCTTCCGCACGCAGCAGCGCCTGACGGTCGGCGACCGGAATCTGGTAGTAGTCGGGATGTATTTCACTGAAGGCGAGGAAACCGTGACGGTTGCCGCCATATTCGACAAAGGCTGCCTGGAGGGAAGGTTCGACGCGCGTTACGCGGGCGAGATAGATATTTCCTTTGAGCTGCTTCTTGTCCTGGGATTCAAAGTCGAATTCTTCAATACGGTTACCGCGAACGACGACAACGCGTGTTTCCTCCGGGTGGGAGGCGTCTATCAGCATTTTGTTGGGCATTATTTCGTTTCCTCCCGGCAGCCGTCGGCCGCAGCTTGCAGGACACTGCCCGCTGCCGTGGACCTGGAACATGGGTGCCGGACAATTGAACGTCCGCCGGCCGCTGCCTGAGCGCCATGGCGGTGCCGCCCGCAGCCGTAGTGGCGCGGTTTGTTGCGGACCTTTCCATGATTGCGCTTGAAGCCATCGTCACCAGCAGAACCTTTTGAACCAAAGCCCGGGAAAAACCGGACCAGCTTGTTTGCTCATACAGAGCCGGCACGGGACAATCCCGGCCGTTTTGCTCACGCAGGCGATTCCCCCGCCACGGGAGCACGCCTGCGAAAATCGTCGCGATCACCGATGCCTTCTTCGCCTGAAGCGAAAGGAGCCGTCTTGCGTCTGACCTGTAGCAGGAAGCTGCGGAGGAGGACGGTTCCAGGATTGCAGTGATCCACCATCGCTTTTATGATTTGGCGGGTTGGAAGGCAACCCCGATTCCCGATGCCGGCAAAAAGCCGTTCCGCAGCGGAAGCCCCGGTCCCAAGCCTTCCATGAAAAGGCTTGGTTAACCTTCTCTGGATACCAATCGTTAATCGAGTTCGCGGCCTGCCAGCACTTTGACAAGCGATAGGGCATTTCGACAAGCGATCGGGCATGACGCCAACGGGAGCGATTGGTAGAAAGATGGGACTGGCAGGCTTCGCAGACAAGGGCCGTCATCATGGAGGCTGGTTCTTCCGCACCGCCTGCCTGCTGCCGCTGATCCTGGCTTGCCTGGTCTTTTCGCCGCTTTCGCGTGCTGCCGACGTACCGCTCGGCGCCACAAGCTACAAGATGGCCGGCGATGCCACCAAGATGCGCATCGTCATCAATTTCGACCGCGAGCCCGACATCAAATGGTTCCTGCTGCGCGGCCCCAATCGTCTGGTCATCGATCTGCCGGCCACCAGATTTGCCCTCAATGCCAAGGATGTAAAGCCGCGCGGGCTTGTCCGCGCCGTGCGTTACGGCGGGCTCGGCGAGGGGAAATCGCGGCTGATTCTCACCGGCAAGGGACCGTTCGCCGTCGACAATCTCGACGTGCTCAAGAACGATGACGGCAACGGCTACCGCATCGCCATCGACATGTCGGCGGCCTCGCAGCGGGAATTCGACGCAGCGCTCGCCAATCAGGCGCTGACCACCGGTTCGACGGTCTCCGCCGACAAGGCCGGCAGGGTCGGTACCGGGCCGGTCTCCAATCCGGGCCATCGTTTCACCGTCGTCATCGATCCCGGCCATGGCGGCATCGACGGCGGCGCCGAGGGCCTGAACGGGACGGTCGAGAAGAACGTGACGCTCGCCTTCGCCATGGAACTGCGCGACAAGCTCGCCGCCGGCGGCAAATACGACGTGTTCCTGACACGTGAGACCGACGTGTTCCTGCGGCTCGACGACCGCGTGCGCATTGCCCGCCAGCATGAGGCCGACCTGCTCATCTCGATCCATGCCGACACGATCAGCCTCAAGGGCATTCGCGGCGCAACGGTCTACACCGTGTCCGACAAGGCTTCCGATCCCGAGGCGCAGGCGCTTGCCGACCGTGAAAATCTTTCCGACCAGTTCGCCGGCATGGAGATCAAGGACGACAGCAAGGAAGTGACCGATATCCTGATCGACCTGATCCGCCGCGAGACGCATAATTTTTCGATGAGCTTCGCCCATACTCTCGTCGGACAGCTTTCCACCAGCGTCGGTCTGATCAACAACCCGCAGCGTTCTGCCGGCTTCAAGGTGCTGAAAGCGCCGGACGTTCCATCCGTGCTGGTCGAACTCGGCTACCTGTCGAACGCCAAGGACGAAGCGCAATTGCTCAGCGCCGATTGGCGCAACAAGGCGACCCAGAGCATAACCAACGCCGTTGCCCTGTTTGCTTCGGCCAGGAGCGGAACGGGGGCCGGAGGCTGAAATGTCCGCCGGCGCCCACAACCTGAAGCAGCGTTGCACGGCGACAACACCCTGTGCTTTTATTTCCGGCATTCGAAACCGAAATCCCGCGCTGCCGTATTTTGCCCACATGGTCGCGACATGGATTTTGCGATTACGGTTTGGGATCGTCCCGAAAGCTTGCGTGAAGGGCGGCTTCGTTTAGGAAATTCCCGAACCAAGGACTGGAGCGGGTATGATTCGTCTCATTGGCTATTTCTTCGGCATCGGCACGACGCTGGCCCTTTTGGTCGCGGCGGGCGTGGCGATCTATATCGGCCATTTGTCGAAGGACCTGCCCGATTACGAGGTGCTGGCCAAATACGAGCCGCCGGTGACGACCCGCATCCACGCGTCGGATGGCGCGCTGATGGCCGAATATGCGCGTGAGCGGCGGCTTTATCTGCCGATTCAGGCGATCCCGGACCGTGTCAAGGCGGCCTTCCTGTCGGCCGAGGACAAGAACTTTTACAATCACCCCGGCATCGACGTGACCGGCCTTGGCCGGGCCATTGTCGTCAACCTGCAGAATGTTGGCTCGGGAAAGCGCCAGGTCGGCGCCTCGACCATCACCCAGCAGGTGGCGAAGAACTTCCTGTTGTCTTCAGACCAGACCTACGAGCGCAAGATCAAGGAGATGATCCTCGCCTTCCGCATCGAGCAGGCCTACTCGAAGGATCGCATTCTCGAGCTCTATCTCAACGAGATTTTCTTCGGCTTCGGCGCCTATGGCGTCGCCGGTGCTGCGCTAACCTATTTCGACAAATCGGTGAACGAGCTCACCGTGGCCGAAGCCGCCTATCTCGCCTCTCTGCCGAAGGGGCCGAACAACTACCATCCCTTCAAGCATGCCGATCGCGCCTTGGAGCGCCGCAACTGGGTGATCGACCAGATGGTCGAGAACGGTTACGTCACGCATGAGGAAGGCGAGAAGGCCAAGGCCGAGCCGCTCGGCGTCACGCCGCGCCGCACCGGCAACTATCTCTTCGCCGGGGAGTATTTCACCGAGGAAGTGCGTCGCCAGATCATCGCGCGCTATGGCGAGAATGCGCTCTACGAGGGCGGCCTTTCCGTCCGCACGACGCTCGATCCGAAGATGCAGCTGATTGCCCGCAAGGCCATGCAGAACGGACTTATGAAGTTCGACACGCTGCGCGGCTACCGCGGGCCGGTCACGAGCATCGACGTTTCCGGCGACTGGGGTGTGCCGCTGGGCAACGTCAAGCGGTTGGAGGACGTGCCGGAATGGTCGCTCGCCGTCGTGCTCGACAGCTCGGCCACCGGCCTGTCCATCGGCCTGCAGCCGACGCGCCAGATCTCCGGCGAAATCGTCAAGGACCGCGTCGAAGGCACCGTCAGCAAGGAAGACATGAGCTTCGCCATGCGCCACGTGGTCGACGGCAGGACCGTCAAGGCGAAGTCGCCCGCCGACGTGCTGAAGCGGGGCGACGTGATTTTCGTGCAGAAGAACGACGGCTCGGACAACAGCTACAGCTTGCGCCAGGTTCCCGAAGTGGAAGGCGGCCTGATCGCCATGGACCCGCATACCGGACGCGTCCTGGCCATGGTCGGCGGTTTCTCCTACGCGCAGTCGGAGTTCAACCGGGCGACGCAGGCCATGCGCCAGCCGGGATCGTCGTTCAAGCCGATCGTCTATTCCGCCGCCCTCGACAATGGCTATACGCCCGCCTCGGTGATCATGGACGGGCCGATCACCATCCAGAGCGGCAACACGACCTGGACGCCCAAGAACTACGACGGAACGGTGGCCGGCCCAGCGACCTTGCGTTCCGGCATCGAGAAATCACGCAACCTGATGACGGTGCGGCTTGCCAACGACATGGGCATGAAGCTGGTCGTGGAATATGCCGAGCGTTTCGGCGTCTACGACCACCTGGCGCCGTATTTGCCGATGGCGCTGGGATCCGGCGAGACGACGGTGATGCGCATGGTGTCGGCCTATTCGATCATGGCCAATGGCGGCAAGTCGATCAAGCCATCGCTGATCGACCGCATCCAGGATCGCTACGGCAAGACCGTCTTTAGGCAGGACGAACGCGGCTGCTCGAACTGCAATGCCGCCGAGTGGCAGGACCAGCCAGAGCCGGAACTGGTCGACAACTCCGAGCAGGTGCTCGATCCGATGACCGCCTACCAGATCACATCGATGATGGAGGGCGTCGTGCAACGCGGTACCGGCGCCACCATCAACGAGCTCGGCCGTCACATCGCCGGCAAGACCGGAACGACCAACGACGAAAAGGATGCCTGGTTCATCGGCTATACGCCGAACCTCGTTGTCGGCCTTTATATGGGCTACGATCAGCCGAACGGTCTTGGCAAGGGCGCGACCGGCGGCGGCCTTGCCGCGCCGATCTTCAAGGATTTCATGCGCGTGGCGCTGGACGGCACGCCCAATGTCGACTTCAAGGTTCCGGAAGGCATGAAGCTGATTGCGATCAATCGCAAGACCGGCATGCGGGCCAACGCGGGCGATGCCGGAACCATCATCGAAGCCTTCAAGCCGGGTACCGGTCCCGCCGACAGCTACTGGGTGATCGGCATGGGTGCGGACGGCTCCAACGCCACCGGCGGAGCGCTGTCGCCGCAGGCCAACCAGGCCATCCAGTCGGGCGGCGGCGGGCTCTACTGACAATCGCTACATCAGGTCGGGCCGGCTTGACGATCATGGTCGAGCCGGCCCATTCCGCTTTACAGGGGCCGGTGCCGTCCCTATGTATCGCGCCATCAAGCCGCCATCCAGCAACAGGACAGAACAGCCAGCCATGCGCGCGGAAACGCAAAACATTGTCGACGAGATCAGGCAGGCAATCACCCTGCTGAGGAGGCATCTTTGACTGGGACCAAGCCATAAAGCGGCTTGAGTACCTGAACGTCCGTGCCGAGGATTCGAGCCTCTGGAACGAGCCGCTGGAAGCGCAAAAGCTGATGCGCGAGCGTCAGGGCCTCGAGGAAGGCATTGCCGCGGTCAAAGGCCTCACCCAGGCCCTGGAAGACAATATCGGCCTGATCGAGCTTGGCGAGGAAGAGGGCGACGAGGGCGTCATCGCGGAGGCCGAAGCGGCGATCCGCTCGATGCGCGGCGAGGCCAAGGCGCGCCAGATCGAAACGCTGTTGTCGGGCGAGGCGGACGCCAACGATAGCTATCTGGAAGTTCATGCCGGCGCCGGCGGCACCGAAAGCCAGGACTGGGCCTCGATGCTTCTGCGCATGTATACGCGCTGGGCCGAGCGCCGCCGCTTCAAGGTCGAAGTGCTGGAAGTGCATGACGGTGAAGAAGCCGGCATCAAGTCCGCCACGCTGCTGATCAAGGGCCACAACGCCTACGGCTGGCTGAAGACGGAATCCGGCGTGCATCGTCTCGTGCGGATTTCGCCCTATGACAGCAATGCGCGCCGCCACACCTCCTTCGCCAGCGTCTGGGTCTATCCCGTCATCGACGATACGATCGACATCGACGTTTCCGAATCCGACGTCCGTATCGACACGTATCGGTCGTCGGGATCGGGCGGCCAGCACGTCAACACCACCGATTCGGCCGTGCGCATCACCCATCTCGCCACCGGCATCGCGGTCGCCTGCCAGGCGGAGCGCTCCCAGCACAAGAACAAGGCCAAGGCGTGGGAAATGTTGCGCTCGCGGCTTTACGAGGAAGAGCTGAAGAAGCGCGAAGCCGTGGCGAACGCCACGGAAGCGTCGAAGAGCGATATCGGCTGGGGCCACCAGATACGGTCCTACGTGCTGCAGCCCTATCAGCTGGTGAAAGATCTGCGCACCGGTGTCGAGAGCACCAGCCCGTCGAGCGTGCTCGACGGCGACCTCGATGATTTCATGGAAGCCTCACTGTCGCAGCGGATCGAGGGTGGCGCCGGCGAAACGGTGGCCGATATCGACTAAGGCCGCCGGGCACCAATCCGGCAGGAATGTGGGTTCATCACGCGAGAGTTACGGCCATCGTGCGAGAGTGACGAGCTCTCAATTTGCACCTACCTGTCGTTCTACAACTTTGTTTTTCGTAGAGTTTTTCAAAATCGATTTCGGCTTTTGACGCGGATGCCTCGGGCCTGCCGGTGCCAAGCCTGGAACCAGCGCGAGCCAAATGCCGTTATTGGCGATCCCGCTGCCGGGGTTGACCAGGTTTCGTCAATCAGGACGGCAGGTTGGTTCCGGCTGCAGAGGTCGGCGTTCGGTTGCGACAGCAATTCCTTGCGCCAACCAAGGAATCAGCCCAGCATTCATGCGCTGGGGAGGAAAAAAGCATTTATGGCCGGACGCGGCGTATCTGCGACCTGACGATCCGGCCACTGGGAAGACACGTTCCGGGAACGGGCAAGCGAAATGCTTGACAACCGTTGATAGGAACTGCGCTCATGCCTGCTCTCACAACCAGACCGGCCCCAGTCGCCCGCACGGCGCGCCGACTCCTGAATTCACTTGTCGCGGCAGTGGTTTTGATTGCTGCCGCCATTCCATTTGCGGCGCCTGCTCTGGCGCATGATGCCAAGCCGACCGCGGCAATGCCGCAAGGCTGGAGCTATCCGTTCTCCTGCTGCTCGGGCTATGATTGCCGCGAGGTCTCTCAGACATCGATCAGCGAACGTCCCGAGGGTTATGTCATCAAAGGAACCGGGGAAGTCGTGGCCTATAGCGACAAGCGGATCAAGAATTCGCCCGACGGCGAATATCATTGGTGCTCCGTTGCCGGTGCCAATGACGGAAAGACCATCTGCCTGTTTGTGCCCCCATCGTCCTACTAGCGCATGACGCCCAAAAGCTTGCCCACGGGCTGACCCGAGCGCGTGCAGCGGTTTTGGATCGATGGGCCTTCGATCTGTGCATCGCAGGCTCACAAGCCTGCTGACCGGCAGTTGTCAGGAGCGTTTCTTTATGCTGCCTTTGCCGTACGGGGCGGCGGCATTGTGAGGGAATTCATGACCATCAAGGCAAGCTGCCACTGCAAGGCGACGACGTTCGAGGTTTCGCAAGCGCCGCAGACAGTGACGCGATGCACCTGTTCCTTCTGTTCGAAACGCGGTTCGTTGTGGGCCTATTACACCCCTTCGCAATTCAGGCTTACCAGCCCGCCGGAGAATGTTTCATTCTACCAGTGGGGATCGAAAACCATAAACACGGTTTTTGCGCCACCTGCGGCTGCGGCACCTTCACCGAAACGCCGGACTGGTCGACAGGCGAGCCGAATTTCGACAATCCGAAGATCAGCGTGAACTCGCGGCTGTTCGACGATTTCGATCTCGACAAGGTCGAAGTGGTGGTCATCGACGGCAAGAATCTCTGGTAGCCGGTCGAATTGGGGTGGTCGCGCGAGCCGCTGCAGGCATGTGGAATTGAGCCGGGGAAAGCCGCGGCAACGGCTTTTGCTGGTCCGCTTTTCGCCGCATTTCATGGTACAAGTCGCTGGAAGGGGCTGATGCGGTGCGCCGTTGCGCGGCCGTGGAATGGAGAGGGACCACCATATGAAAAAGATTGTGCTCGCCATCGTGGCGACGGCTGTGCTCGTGAGCGCATGCACCACCGATCCCTACACCGGGGAACAGAAGGTTTCCAACACCGCTGCCGGCGCCGGTCTCGGTGCTTTGGCGGGTGCCGGGCTCGGCATGCTTGCCGGCGGTAACGACCGCCGCAACGCGCTGATCGGCGCGGGCATCGGCGCGCTTGCCGGCGGTGCCATTGGTGCCACCATGGACCAGAATGAGGCCGAACTGCGCCGACAGCTTCAGGGCACCGGCGTCAGCGTCACCCGCACCGGCGACCAGATCATCCTCAATATGCCGTCCGACATCACCTTCAACGTCGACCAGGACGCGGTGAAGGCCGGTTTCTATCCGGTGCTGAATTCGGTTGCCCTTGTGCTGAAAAAGTTCCGGCAGACCACGGTCGACGTGTTCGGCCACACCGACTCGACCGGCGGCGACGAGCACAATTTCGACCTGTCGCAGCGCCGTGCTTTGGCGGTCGCCAACTATCTGTCCGGACAGGGCGTCGATTCCCGCCGCTTCGCCGTCACCGGCTTCGGCAAGACGCGTCCGATCGCCTCCAACGCGACGGCTGCCGGCCGGGCTCAGAACCGCCGCGTCGAGATCCAGCTGTCGCCGCTTACCTGAGGCAAGCACATGAACCGAGAGCGGCCCCGCAAGGGGCCGCTCTAATGGTTATGCCGGACCACCGGCCGCCGGGGCCCTTCGTTCGCGATATCAGGACCGGGCCGGCTGATCGACAATTGCGGCAACGATCCGGCGCACGATCGGAAGCACAATCAGCAGGCTGGGAAACGCAACAAGCCATGAAGCGCCCCACGCATAGCTCCAGGCCACTATGAACCCGTTCGTCCAGCCTGCGCCGATTGCCGTCGAAACCGCCGAGACAATCGAGGACATCAGAATCGAAAGAACCAACGGCATCACCACCGCGCCGTAGGAGGGCGGCAGCTTTCTCAACTTGAAGGCTCGATCCGGTGATGCTTGCATCGAAATCTCCCAATCAAAAAATATGCGTCAGCGTTACTGTGAGGACGATCAGGCGGCATATGCCGCCTGCAGCGCCAATTCCCGAATGAAGCTTCGCAGCGAACGCGGCTCGCGGCCAAGCGCGGCACGCAACGTCAGGCTGTTCCCGCCGAGGCCGTATTTGGCGTAGTGGCTGTGTACTTTGGCCAGCATCTGCAACTGCCGGTCGGTATAGGGAAGGCGGGCCTTCGCCGCCCAGTCCTGAAATGTCGGCTCGCCGGCCGAAACCGGCCGGCCAAGCGCTTCGCTCATCATGGCGACGACCTCTTCGCGGCTGTGCATACCGTCGGCGCACAGCTCGAGGGTCGCATAGGACAAACGCGCTTCGGTCAGTGCGATTGCCGCCACTTCAGCCACATCGCGATAGTCGACGCGGGCGAGCTTCGCCGTCCTTGGAAACGGCTCGGCGAAAACGCCGTGCTCGACGACGGACGGCCAGGCCGGCGCGATATTTTGCATGAAATTGGCCGGGTGCAGAACGGTGTATTCCATGTTCGTCGAATAGAGGGCAGCTTCGACGGGTACCTTGCTTGCATGGTTTTCCAGCCTCGTATTGGTCGGCTGGATCACGGACGAAAAGACGAATTTTCGAACGCCTGCTCGCGCCGCCGCCTCAACCATGGCAACCCCCATGGCGGCTTCGTCGGGAGCAAAGGCCGGTCCGATGTGAAAGACACCGTCGACACCTTTCACGGCCTGCTCAAGGCTCCGATGGTTGCGCAGATCTCCGATCGCGATCTCGGATGCGCCGGCTTTCCGGGCTTTTTCGGCACTCGCGGCGTCACGAACAAGCGCCCGAATCCTGGCATTGCGGCCGACGAGTTCAGGCACCACCAAACCGGCAACGCGGCCTGCGGCGCCTACGACCATGACCGTTGGACTGGGTGTTCGCATGATGATCTCCTTCCCTCGAGTCTGCCTTTCGGCCTGTGCAGAGAAGATAAAATCTAGCGAACTGCGTTACAATTGATCGAGTTTGCGATAGTTTATCCCGATTGTCGGGAGAATGAGCGATGAGCGATGAGCCGGATAGATGATTTCGAAGCCTTCATTGCCATTGTCGAGCATGGCAGCCTGACGGCTGCCGCACGCCGGCTGAACCGCTCGCTGCAGTCGGTCAGCCGGTCCTTGGCAACGTTGGAGGAATCCATCGGGGTCGAGCTTCTGCACAGGACGACACGCCGCTCGACGCCGAGCGAAGCCGGAGCGGCCTTTTTCCAGCGCATCAAACCCGCCGTCGAGGAAATTAACGAAGCCAGGCTTCAGGCGGCCAACCGACGGTCGGAGCCGTCGGGCATCCTGCGTGTGAGTGCCCCTGTTCTGTTCGGCCCGGACTTCCTCGTGCCGGTTATCGCCGACTATATGCGGACATATCCCCGGGTTGAGGTTGACCTCCAGCTTTCCGATGAATTTGTCGATCTTGATGCCGAGGGTCTCGATTTGGCGGTCCGGATCGGCAATTTGCCGGATTCCAATTTACGTGCGAAGCGGCTGGGGGCGTTGCGGCGTGTCGTGTTCGGCGCACCTGCCTACTTTCTGCAACGCGGCCGACCGGCCCATCCGCTTGAATTGCCTCGGCATGATTGCATCGTACGAACGGTCGATGGTCGCCCGGGCGAATGGATGTTTCAGATTGAAGGCAAGCCCCGGCCGGTGAAGGTCGCTGGCACTTTCCGGTCGAATTTGATGATATCCATCTATGCGGCCGCGGTTCACGGATTGGGTCTGGGCTACTCGCCGCTTTGGCAGATAAAACACCTCGTGGACGATGGCCGCCTGGAACTGGTTCTAACCGAATTCGAGCCGGTACCGGTGCCGATACACGCCGTGTGGCCGGAGGGCAGGTCGTCCTCCGCCAAAGTTCGCGCTTTTCTGGACCTGCTGGCATCCCGCCTGGAGCTCAAGAACCTTTAGGGCGCAAAACCAATTTGAGCGCCGATCTTACCTCATCGACATCAAGTTCGTGATCAGAACTGCCTTGGCGGCGTTGACCACGGGTTGATGGACCTCCGAATGGCCGATGTCATTCAGCTGATCGGTCGTCAAATTTGCCAATGCCCTGCGTCTTGCGACGGTCCGCCGCCACCCCGTGAAGGCAGTGATCATCATTGCTGCGCTTTTCAGGCCAGACCCAAGCAAGCGGCGTTTGGACGCGCTGCTGCCGGCGCGAGTTCCCGTGTGAGCCATTTCTTAGTCTCCCGTTTCGAGTTTGCGGGTGGGAGCGTGCCACGCAGGTGTTTTCGGGCTGTTCGGCTGTGCGTGAACAATTGGGAGGAGTCCGACGATCCGCCGTTAAATCGGTGTTAAATCGATCCGCCGAGATGCTATTCTGTCGCTGCGGTCGAAGTCTGGAGACGATTTGTGCGCATCCGGTTGCTTGGTGGCCTCGAGGTTGCTTCCCCGGAGCAACGGCCCGTCCGGTTCGCCACACGCAAGACTTCGCTTCTTTTTGCTGCTCTGGTTCTCGCAGGCCGCCGCGGCCATCGTCGCGAGCAGCTTTCCGAAGCCTTTTGGCCGGGGCGAAGCAATGGGCAGGCCCGCAATAGTCTGCGGCAAGCGCTTGTCGACATTAGGCGCTCGTTCCCGGCCAGCTTGGATGCCACCGTCTACATCGATGGGGATCAGGAGACCGTCGTGCTGATTGCCGGTCCGGATGAGGCGGACATCTCGGTGTTCGACCGGAAGCTGGAGGAGGGCCGGACCACCGATCTCGCCTTCGCTGCGGATCTCTATCGCGGTGAGCTGCTTGCCGGGCAAACGATTCCTGACGAACTGGACGAGTGGTTTGGACCCTTTCTGAGTAAGTATCAGCGCAAGGCGCTGCAGTTGGTCGATCGGCTGAGCCTGGCGCTGCCCGCACCCGGCTCAGCGGAAGAGACGGCCTGCGAAGGGCTCGCGGAGAGATTGCTCGCCTCGGATCCGACGGCGGAGGCAGCCCATCGGGCGCTTATCCGCATCCACGCTCATCGAGGTCACGAAAACGCGGCCTTGCGCCAGTTCGAGCTGTGTCGGGCAGCTTTAAAAAAACATCTGAATGCGGACCCAGAGGAGCAGACAAGCTCACTTGCGGCTTCCCTGCAGTCCCGTGAAAGAACTGAACGTCAGCGGCCGGAGCCAAGCTCTGGCGCCGCATCACTGGCGCAGGTTCTGGCGGCCCCGACGAGGCGCGACGACCAGCCGTCGATTGCGGTGCTGCCGTTTCAGAATCTAAGCGGTGATGTGGAGCAGGAATATTTCGCCGACGGCATGGTGGAAGACATTGTCACCGCCTTGGCTCACTTTCGTCACCTGTTCGTGGTCGCACGGAATTCGAGCTTCACCTACAGGGGACGGTCCATAGACATAAAGCAGGTCGGGCGTGAGCTGGGCGTGCGCTATGTGGTCGAGGGAAGTGTTCGCCGGGCGGGCGACCGCCTGCGCATCGCCGGGCAGCTCATCGACACCTCGACGGGGGCCTATCTCTGGGCCGACCGTTTTGATGGAACGCTCGCCGAAGTTTTCAATCTGCAGGACCAGGTCGCCTCGAGCATCGTCGGCGCAATCACACCGAAAATGGAGGAGGCTGAGATCGAGCGTGCCAAACGCAAACCGACAGAAAGCCTCGATGCTTATGACTACTATCTCCGCGGACTGGCGGCCTTTGACCGAACGATCACTAGTAGATCGGCCATTGACGACGCCTTGCGCCTCTTCATGAAGGCGATCGACCGTGACCCGGAGTTCGCGATAGCCCATGCGCGGGCGGCGCGGTGCTACGCTACCCGAAAAAGCAACGGCTGGATGGTCGACCGTGCAGAAGAGATTGCCGAAGCTACTCGACTGGCCAGGAGAGCGGTCGAACTCGGAAGGGACGATGCAATTGCGCTTTCCTACGGTGGATACGTCCTCGGCTATGTAGGCGGCGACCTTGATGATAGTGCGGCTTGCATCGATCGCGCGCTCGCTCTCAACCCGAACTTGGCCGCTGCTTTGGGCGTCAGCAGCTGGGTGAGGGCTTGCTTGGGCGAGCCAGGCAAGGCCATCGAGCACGCCGCGCTTGCCATGCGCCTAAGCCCATTGGATCCACGCCTGTTCGCTTGGCAGTTCAACACCGGGCTCGCTCATTTTTGTGCAGGCCACTACGATGACGCCGTCGCTTGGGCGGGAAAGTCGCTGCGGCACCAGCCGAACTACGTGAGCGCAATGCGTGTAGTGGCGGCGGGTCATGCCCTTGCGGGGCGCCTAACGGAAGCGCAGCAAATGATGGCCCGGCTTTGCGAGTTCGATCCCTCGCTGCGGCTTTCGAATCTCGCCGAGGTGCTGCCGCCGTTTTATCGACCGGACGATCGCAGCAGATATATCGAAGGCCTTCGCAAGGCGGGCCTGCGGGACTAACGCAGTATCAGCGCGAAGCGAGGCCGTCTTACGCAGCTTTCGGTGCTTCGCGCGTCGGCGCGACGCGCGAGCCCTGCAGCATCAGACCTTGGCGACGATCCGCATGAAGGCCGGCATGTCGTCGCCGAAGCCGACGGTCGCGTCATTGTCTTCCTGGCGCTGGCGGGCAGGGCGCTCGCGCTGCGGCCTGGTGTCGCCCCGTTCCGGCGCGCGCCGTTCGTTGCGATCGGGCGAAGCCTTGCGTTCAGGTGAAGCCTGGCGCTCGCTGTTTTCCGAGCGGATCGCCTCTTTGCGGGTACGCCGCTCGTCGATGTCGGCGACGGTGGCTTCGGCCACGACCGGCTGTTCCTCGCTAACTGCTTCTGGCGCTGCTTCTTCGCTGCGCTTGGCGTGGCGTTCACGCGGTTTGCGCTCGCCCCTGTCCTTGGCGTCGTCCTTGCGGCCGGCACGGCGTGGCGCACCGCGGCCACGGCGCGGGGCCTCATCCTCGCCGCCTTCGCTGGCAACGACCGTCGACAAATCGCCGTCATGCCACTCGATCTTCGTGCCGATCAGCCGCTCGATGGCGTCGATGTATTTGGTGTCCGACTTGGTCGCGATGGTGAAGGATTTGCCCGAGCGCCCGGCGCGGCCGGTACGGCCGATGCGGTGGACGTAATCCTCCGCGTGGATCGGCACGTCGTAATTGAAGACATGGCTGACATCGGGAATGTCGAGGCCACGCGCCGCGACATCCGAAGCAACGAGGTAGCGCAGCTTGCCGTCACGGAAATTGGCCAGCATCTGCATGCGCGCGCGCTGGTCCATGTCGCCGTGCAGGGCGCCGGCGTCGAAGTCATATTTCAGCAGCGAGCGGAACAGCTCCGATACCTCGATCTTGCGGTTGCAGAAGATGATGGCGTTCTTCAGCTCGGCATCCTCGGCTTTCATCAGATTGCGCAGCGTCTCGCGCTTGTCCCAGGGTTTCGGGCCGGATTTCACCAGCCGCTGGATGATGTTGGTGGCGGCCGATGCTGCCTTCGACACTTCGACGCGCACCGGTGCGTGCAGGAATTTCTCGGTGAGCTTTGTGATTTCCGGCGGCATCGTCGCCGAGAAGAACAGCGTCTGCCTGGTGAACGGAATCATCTCGCAGATACGCTCGATGTCGGGGATGAAGCCCATGTCGAGCATGCGATCGGCCTCGTCGATGACGAGGATCTCGACGCCGTTGAGCAGGAGCTTGCCGCGCTCGCGATGGTCGAGCAGGCGGCCCGGCGTCGCGATCAGCACGTCGGCGCCGCGCTCGAGCTTCTTGTCCTGCTCGTCGAAGGACACGCCGCCGATCAGCAGTGCGATGTTGAGCTTGTGGTTCTTGCCGTATTTGACGAAGTTTTCCTCGACTTGCGCGGCGAGCTCGCGCGTCGGCTCGAGGATCAGCGTGCGCGGCATGCGGGCGCGGGCGCGGCCCTTTTCCAACCGGGTGAGCATCGGCAGGACGAAGGACGCCGTCTTGCCGGTGCCGGTCTGGGCAATGCCCAGCACGTCCTTGCCGAGCAAGGCGTGCGGGATAGCACCAGCCTGGATCGGCGTCGGCTCGGTGTAGCCGGCATCGGTAACTGCGGAAAGAACCTTCGGCGACAGGCCGAGGTCTGCGAAGGTCAACGCTTCTTGAGCGATCTGGGTGTCTGAGGACAAGTTTGGCTGTCTTTGGCTGGTTCGGGGGCGCAACATACGCAGTCGCGGCAAGCGCCGCGCGCCTGCAAGATTGGTATTGCAGGTAGGCGCAAGCCCACGATTTGTCAACACAAACGGGCGGCATTGGCGCGATTGTGAAGTCGTAACCTTAATCGCGATGCTTAATTTGCGCAGTGGCCGCTGCGCCGGCTCAATACCTGAACTGTTCGGCGAGAATGCGCTCGTTCCACGAATGGTTGGGATCGAACAGCAGCGTCGCCGTTGCCGTCGGCGATTCCCTCACCGTGACCGTCGTCACCGCCTTGACCTCGGTGTGGTCGGCGGCGGCATTCACCGGCCGCTTTTCCGGCTCCAGAATGTCGAAACGCACGATCGCCTTGTTGGAGAGCAGCGCGCCGCGCCAGCGGCGCGGACGAAACGGGCTGACCGGGGTCAGCGCCAGCAGCGGAGCGTCGAGCGGCAGGATCGGCCCGTGCGCCGACAGATTATATGCGGTCGAGCCGGCCGGCGTCGCAATCATCACGCCGTCGCAGTGCAATTCCTCCAGCCGCTCTTGCCCATCCACGGTGATGCGGATCTTGGCCGTCTGGTACGACTGGCGCCAAAGCGCGACCTCGTTGATCGCGAGCGCCGAAATCGTCTCGCCTTCGGCCGTCACCGCCTGCATCTCCAGCGGACGGATCGTTTCGGCAACGGCCGCCGCGATGCGCCCGGTCAAGCCGCTGGCGCGGTATTCGTTCATCAGGAAACCGATGGTGCCACGGTTCATGCCGTAGACCTTCTTTCCCGTGCTCATCGTCTCACGCAGGGTCTGCAGCAGAAAGCCGTCGCCGCCGAGCGCCACGACGATCCCGGCTTCTTCGACGGACGCCTGGCCGTAACGTGCAGAGAGGCTTTCCAGCGCTGCATTGGCGTCGGCTGTACCGGATGAGACGAAGGCGAAACGGCTGGCGGTTTTGCTCATGGCTCTCTACGACAACCGATTGGCGACGACCGTCTGGCGACCGATTGGCGGCGACCGGTTGCTGGGCCGCGCCAGCGCCGGGTTAGCATGGGTGGGCATTTCTGCAAAGGGAGGGAGGTGCCTGGAGATGGCGACCAAACAAGGCGCGCTCGCGCATCATGTCGGAGGACAAAATGATGTGATGGTTAAGGCCCGCCTTAAACTCTCGTAAAGCCGGATCGATCATGTTAGCCGGCAGCGGACGGGCGGCGTGGGGCTAAC
Organism: Mesorhizobium sp. M0184; assembly: GCF_040322215.1. Lineage (NCBI taxonomy): Bacteria > Pseudomonadati > Pseudomonadota > Alphaproteobacteria > Hyphomicrobiales > Phyllobacteriaceae > Mesorhizobium > Mesorhizobium sp. M0184. The sequence goes on along the minus strand of NZ_JAMYSZ010000027.1, from coordinate 8,810 downwards.
CAGTCGAGGCCGATCTATTGCCGCTGGCACGCTTGATTATTGTCTTCCTGATGCTGGCAAGTTTTGCCCTGGCTTTCGCGGAATTGGTGCGCCAGTCGGAGGAAAAGAGCTTTAGACCCGAGCCCACGGCCTCACGCTGCGGCGACGCGGCGGGGACACCCTGTCCGCAAAGGGCGCTTTGACGCCACAGCGCCAGTGCTTATCGGGCTTGCAACAGATGGCAGCCGGCCTGGCGCTTTTGCGCGAGATACTCGTCGACAAGCTGGCGATAGCGGACTTTGCCGAAGCTCGGGAAATGGCCGCCGTGCACGACCGAGACATCGAGATCGCGCATGCGCAGCAGCGTTTCGACATAATCGTCGATCTCGGAGTGATAGACGTCGTCGATCAGCGGGCCGTCATAGATGATGTCGCCGGAAAACAGGATGCCCGTCCTGTTTTCGTAGAGCGCAATGCCGCCGGGTGAATGGCCGGGCGTGTGGATGACCTCGAAGGCACGGTCGCCGAGGTCGACGACGTCGCCTTGTTCGAGCAACCGGCCGGCTGGTGCGGGCAGGATCCGGTAGCGCTTCGTGTCCCAGCCTTGCGGCATGCCGTCGAACATCTCGTCGGTGGCATAGCGGTCGGCAACCGTCCATTCGTTGCGTGGATCGGCGAGGATTTCGGCCTCGGCCGGGTGCACGCAGCGGTCGGGAAATTCGTGATGGCAGCCGATATGATCGAAATGGGTGTGGCTGGCCACGCAGGTGAGCTTGCGCTCCGTGACCAGCGGCACGTGGCGGCGCAGGCTGAAATGGCCGAGGCCGGTGTCGAACAGAAGATCGCGGTCGCGGCCGCGCACATGCCAGATGTTGCAGCGGAAGAACGGCTTGATCCACGGCTCGTGGATCAGCGTCACGCCATCGCCCATGCGGATAGTTTCGTACCAGTCAGGAGCGTCGATGATTGGAAGCGTGCTCATGTTTGGTCCGCAAGCAGGATGATGTCGCCAGCATCACACGATACCGCGACCACGTCGCCCGGCTGGACGGCCGATGCTGCCGCGACCTTGGCGATGAAGTGCAGCGCCGGGTCGGTCGTGGAGGTCCCCAGCACACGCTTGAAGCTGCCCTGGAAGACGACGTCGCTGACCTTGGCCGTACCGAGCGCCACAGCACCGCCGGCAGCGCCGAGAACAAGATGCTCCGGCCGGACGGCCAGCGCAACGGTCGAGCCGACCGGCAATGTGCCGGGCAGCGAGAGCGGCCCAAGCTTCGTGGTGACGGTTATCTTGCCGCTCTTTGCCTCGGTCACCGTTCCCGATAACAGCGTGCTTTCGCCCATGAAGGTCGCGGAAAAGCGCGTCGCCGGCCGTGCATAGACGCGCTCGGGTGGCCCTTCGTCCTCGATGCGCCCGTCATTCATCACCACGCAATGATCGGCCAGCGCCATCGCCTCTTCCTGGTCGTGGGTGACGTGGATGAAGGCGGTGCCGACGCGTTTCTGGATCGCCTTCAATTCATCCTGCATCTGCCGGCGCAATTTCAGGTCGAGCGCGCCGAGCGGCTCGTCGAGCAGGAGCACCGCCGGCTCGACCACCAGGGCGCGCGCCAGTGCCACGCGCTGCCGCTGACCGCCGGAAAGCTGGTGCGGCTTCTTGTCGAAGGCAGTGGCCAGCCCAACCAGCGCCAGCGCCTCGCGCGCCCTTGCTGCCCGGGTTGCGGCATCGACACCCCGCATGCGCAGGCCGAAGCCGACATTGCTGCCGACGCTCATATGCGGAAACAGCGCGTAGTCCTGGAACACGGTCGTCGTCGGCCGCTTCGCCGGTGGCACGGCAGTGCAGTCCTCGCCGCGGATCAGCACCTTGCCTTCGCTCGGCGTGACGAAGCCGCCGAGGATGGACAGAAGCGTCGTCTTGCCGGACCCGGACGGCCCGAGCAGGATCGTGTAGCTGCCAGGCTCGATCGTCAGCGAGACGTTCTTCAGCACGGTATGCTGGCCGAAGCGATGCGAGACGGAGCTTATATCGACCAGTGGCGCACTCATGCCGGCTTCCTCCGCAACAGCATCAGCTCGAACAATACCACCAGCACGATGGAGACGGCGAAGACCAGCGAGCCGACGGCGTTGGTCTTGGGATTGAGGCCGGAGCGCAGCAGGTTCCAGATCTCGACCGGCAGCGTCGTATCGAAGCGCGTCAATAGGAACGAGATGACGAATTCGTCCCAGGAGAAGGTCATCGACAGAAAGAAACCGGCGAAGATCGCCGGTGCCATGACAGGCACGGTGATCAGCAGCAGCACCTTCCATTCGGGCGCGCCGAGGTCGCGCGCGGCGCGCTCGATGTTGATCTGGTGGTCGCCCATCTGGCTGTAGACGATGGCAAAGCAGAGCGGCAGGTTGATCACGACGTGGCCGATGCCGGCGGCAGTGAGCGACTTCGGCACGCCGGCCCAGTTGAACAGCACCAGCAGCCCCATGCCGATGATGAGATAGCTGACGGTCAAGGGCAAGGTGATCAGCCCGCGCATCAGGCCCGAGCCCGGCAAAGCGAAGCGCGCAAAACCCCAGGCGGAGAGAAAGCCCAACGTGTCGGCGGCAGCCGAGGAGACGACCGCCACCAGCAGCGAATTGACCAGAGCCGAAGTCAGCCGCGTGTCGGCGAGCACGGCCTCGTACCAGCGCAGCGAAGGCCCGGTGAAGGGCGGGATCGGAAACGAGGTTGCCTGCAGCGAAAACAGCACCAGAACGATGACCGGCAGAAAGATAAAGCCGTAGATTGCGATGGCGTAAAGGCCGGAGACGAGGCGGATGAGCGCGCGCATGGTCAGGCCCGCTCGATCTTCAGCCAGCGGGAGCAGGCGAGATAGGCAACGGTGACCACCGCCATCAGGATGATCGACAGCGCCGAAGCGAGCGGAAAGTCGCCGCGCCGGCCGATCTGCATCATGACGAGCTGCGGCATCAAAAGCTCGTTGTTGCCGCCGAGGATCTGCGGCGTGATGTAGTCGCCGATGCACAGCACGAAGGTGAGGAAGGCGCCGACCATGATACCGGGGAGCGTCAGCGGCAGAACGACATGCAGGAAAGTCCGAACCGGCCCGGCGCCGAGGTCGGCGGCGGCCTTGCGATAACTGGGGCTAAGCTGCTTCAGATTGGCGAAGATCGTCAGCGTCAACAGCATGACGAAGAAATGCACGAAGCCGGTGATGGTGGCCAGCCGAGTATTAGCGAGCTGCAGCGGTTCGCTGGACAGGCCAGAGCCTGTCAGTGCGCGGTTGACGACGCCGTTTTGCGCCAGCACCAGCAGCCACGAATAGGAGCGCACGACATAGGAGGTCCAGAACGGCAGCACCGCCAGCATCAGCGCCAGCCGCTGCCAGCGCTCCGGCACCTGTTCGGCCAGGATCCAGGCAAAAGGATAGGCAAGCAGCACCGAGATCACGGTGACGATCGCTGTGACCTGCAGCGAGTTCACCATCGCCTGCCAGTAGGACGGATTGGCAAAGAACTGGCTGTAGTTGGACAGCGTGAAGCCGCCGCCTTCATGTGCCGTCAGGCTGGATACCGCCATGGCGACGAAGGGCAGCACAAAAAACACCAGCGTCCAGCCGAGCGCCGGCGCGACCAGCGCCCAGGGCAGGGCACGCCCACTGTTGACGGCGTTCACGACCGGCAGCCGGTCATTGCGCCTGCAGCATTTCGGTCCAGACGTCCTGCATCTTCTTGTCGAGGTCGGCGTTCGGCGCAGGATAGGACTGGGCGCGGGCGAGGAATTCCGGCTGCTCGTCGAAGCGCAGGATCTTCTTCTGCTCGTCGCTCAACGCCGCCTTGCTGTTGGCCGGCATGCCCCAATAGCAGGACGAGGTGGCGAGCCGCGCCTGGCCTTCGGGGCTCATAATGTACTGGATGAATTTAAGCGCCAGCTCCTTGTTCTTGGAATCCTTGAACATTGCCAGCGACTGCGACCACAGCACGGCGCCTTCTTTCGGGATCGAGAAGTCGAGGGCAGGGTTTTCCTTGGCCAGCCCCGCCGTCACCCATTCGCCGCCGCCGACCAGAATGTCGACCTCGCCGGTCGCCAGCGCCGTCTGGCTGGCGGTCACTTCGCCGACCAGCTTGGCATTGGCCTTCATTTTGAGCAGCTCTTCCTTGATGGCGGGAAGGTCGGCTTCGGTCAGGTCGGCGGTCTTTTTGCCGATCGCCAGTGCGGCCATGCCGATGACCGGCAGGTAATAATCGTAGATGGCGATCTTGCCCTTGTATTTGTCGCCGGTCAGCGCCGCCATTGACTGCATGTCGGCCGGGTCGACCTTGGTCTTGTTGTAGCCGATCGTGTTGTAGCCGAACTTTTCGGTGATGCCGTAACGCTTGCCGTCGACGACGGTGGAGCTATCCATCTTCACCTGCGGAAACAGGTCAGCCAGCGGCAGCTTGTCTTCCGGTAGCGGCTCGAACAGGCCTTTTTCGACGCCGCGCGGTATGTCGATGCTGTCGATCACCATCACGTCCCAGTCGCCGGGCTGTGATTGATCGACGATGGCCAGGCCGGCGCCGGTGCCTTCAAACTCCTTGACATTGACCTTGACGCCGTTCGCTTCCTCGAACGGCTGCAGCAGCGCCGGATCGGCGTGATCGCACCAGATCAGCGCGTTGAGATCCTGCGCCTGAGCGAGGCTGCCCGCCGCCAGCAGCAGTGCTGCCGCGGCACACGCGCCTTGGAGATGGCTCTTCAGAACGGAAAGCGGATTCCTGACGGTTGGATTGGGGGTCTTTGGATTGACGGACATCGAGTGTTCTCCCTTGCCTTTTTGGCTTGTAGGAAAAATTGAACCAATTCTAAAATTGAGTCAATTCTGTTTTTGTGGCAAACAGCCGTTATGAGCGGATTGCGGGCAAGGCAGAAGGCGGATCGGCACCGCCGCATCATCGAGGCGGCGGCGGCGCTTTTCCGCGATGCCGGTTATGAAGGCGCCAAGATCGAGACCATCGCGGCGCAGGCCGAAGTCTCGGTCGGCACCATCTACAATTACTACCAGAACAAGGGCGACATCCTCGGCGCCATCGTCTCGATGGAGGTCAACGAGGTGCTGAATGCCGGGCGCGGCGTCGTCGCCAACCCGCCGGCCAATGTCGGCGACGCTCTCGATACGCTGCTCGGCATCTATATCGAACATTCGCTGCATTATCTCAGCAAGGAGATGTGGCGGCAGGCGATGGCGATCTCGACGCAGCTGCCCGACAGCCCGTTCGGCCAGGCCTATACCGGGCTGGACCGCGCGCTGACCGAGCAGATCCGCGCGCTGATCGTCCGCCTGCAGGCGCTCGGCCTGGTGCGTCGCGACATCGACGGGCCGGCACTCGGCGAACTCATCTTCAACAACATGAACATGATGTTCATCGAATTCGTGAAGCGCGAGGAGGCGAGGATTGCCGAACTGCGCACGGCGATACGCAGGCAGAACAGGATATTGGTGGCGGCGATCGGAGTGTAAGAAGATCAAGGGCGAGTTGGGCCTGCAACACAAATCGCCGCAGCCGGAGCATCGCCTACCGGTTGATCAGCCATAGAATGGCCGAGAGCACGATGCTGACCAGTATCCCCGTCGTGATAGGGACATAAAGCCTGAAGTTCTCACGCTCGATCACGATATCGCCGGGCAGCCTGCCAAGGCCGGTCCGGGCCAACCAAGGCCACAGCAGGCCTATGGCGACTATGCTGAGACCAACGACGATCAGAGTTCGCGACATGGCAGCATCCTGCCGACAAAAATGCCGGGCGCCCAATATGGACCCCGATCATCCGGCTACTAGGCCTGCTCGAGCGAGGATTTCAGGAGCCGGCGTGACATGCCCGTGCGGCTTGCAGTAGTCCGGGTCGATCGCGCGATAGCCGAGCAGATGGCCGAGTGGCGCCAGGATCGCCAGCGCCACTCGCTGAATCGCAGGTGGCGGGTGCGTGAAGACGATCACGTCGGCAAATTCCCTGGCGATGACTGCTGCCTGAAGCGGCGAAGGTCTACCTTTTCTGTCCACCTTGCCGGCATTGGCCAGGCCGAAGAGCATGCCGATCAGCAGCTCGAAACGGTTCGGGTCGACATTGTCCGCACCTGGCGCCCGGTCGACTTCGACCAGGACATGCGCTTCTTCGGTTTTGCTGCTGTTCCACCAATCATGTGCGACGCCTGCTTCGACCGTGGCGGATTGGCCAGGCTCCAGGGACAAAGTCTTCCCGGCGATGCAAGCGTCGAGACGGCCACGGAGGACGGTAAACCGTTCCGTCAGGTTCGGGTGGAAGTGCTCGCCCACCACTGCGGCTCCCGGCCGGGCGGTCAGATGAGCGATGCCAGGTCCCTGGCCGCGGTCTTCTGTGCCACGCAGGATGACGGCATATTCGCCGGTCACCTTGTTCTCGTAGACATCTCCGCAGTGTGACATGGATCAGCTCCGGGTTCAGAGCACCGGTGTCCAGCAACTTTATCGTCAACCGATTGATCGTTCAACGACGCTCGAACAGGCGATTGCGGAAACACCAGCTGCCGGCTCTTCGGCGACGCGGGCGATCAGCGCTCTACCGAACATGCTTGGGAGGCCGCGCACGCGGAAACGGCACGACCGTCAGTGGCGCCTTGCGGAATTCCGCGATGGCTATTTCTTCAATCAGCGCGTCGAGGACCTCGTTGACGCGTCGGCTCGTTTCATCTGCGCCGCAGAGGCGGTTTTGTGCGCACTCCAAAAGCTCGCGCGCCGCGGCGAAATCACTTCGCATGACAACACCCGTTGGTTTGGCCCGCCACACGGGGCATTGTCGGCGCGCTTAATTGAGCGAGTGCTAATATACACAGGGGCAATTTAATCGAATGCTGTTAAATGGCCCGGAGCCGGAGAGAGGCCGAAATGATGGCTGTAAGGGCTAGGCACTAATGGGCTCGGCGTCTCTTGGTATGAGATGCCAAAGTGCAATCTGGCGTCAGATTAAGCCGGCAATTTCACGCGACGTTTGTGGTTCCCCGACGGGGACGGAACGCGTGGCCCTAAAACGTTCTTGGGCGGCTAAGATATTCTCTGGCGGCGGCAATCTGGCGTCGGTGCTCGCGCAGGAAGGCTGCGCCGAAACAAATGGCGAAGGCCAGTACGGAAAGGCTTGTCGTTGCTCTTGATGTTGGATCGGGGTCGGGACTTGTCAGCAAACGAAAACCGAACGCGAAGGCGAAGACGATAAGGCCGCCAAACATCCCGTTGATGAAGGGGGCGGTCGTGCGTTTCTGCTCCAACGGAAACTCCCATGGTTTCCGATGCAGTTATATGCGTTTGAATTGATGTGCCACCGCTCTTGACGGCCCGACCCTGTGGAAATCGGGGATGACCAGATATCGATGCGCGTTGGGAAGTCCTCGCAAGCAATCCTTGCTTGCTGGTGCCCCCGGACGGGATCGAACCGCCGACCTTCGGTTTACAAAACCGCTGCTCTACCAGCTGAGCTACAAGGGCACGGCGCTTCGGTTACCATATTTGATGCGCCAGTAAAGACAAAACTCCGTTTTTCGGTTCCCGGCGAACGCGCCGGTTCTGCCGCCGGGGCGTCCTGAAAACGGCCAATTCGCTTCCTATATTGATGGAAGGTGCAATCGCATCAGCGAGGCAGTCGCATGATCAGGTTTGTCATCATTCTCCCGCTCGTCGTCGTGGCCTGGGTTCTCCTGGTGAAGCTCATCAAGGACCTGAAGCACGCCAATATCGACTGGACCGGCGTCACCACCATCGTCGGCTTCATCGCGCTCGCCTTCTGGCTTCGCCATATCACCGGCATGGGCTGAGCGAGAGAGTGAGTAGTGAAACCGCGAATTCTCACTACTCACCAATCAACACGAAAATCACTAAGAACCGCTCACTAAGAATTCTCAGAACCTCCGAACCTTTCGCTGCCGCGCCGCGACTGATCTCCAGAGGCGAATGATCGCCTCATTCAAAGATCGAGGAGATCATCATGTCCAAGCGCAGTCTTACTGTAAGCGATGTGCTCCTCACACATTGCTCGGATAATTCGGCCGCTCGGTGTCAGATGCCATTGGCCGCTGAACCTTATGGCAACGTGCGTCACTACCAGTCAGTGGCGACGATTTGAGGCCGTTGATACTGCGAAACATTTCGATATGCTTCCCTTCAAGCCATAAGATTGTCGCGCAGCGCCTGTGTTGGATTTTCAATGCCGAGAAGAAAGCAATTTAGGGGAATTTGCCACGATATTCTTGAAAGCTTTGTCAGTAGATACAACGACCTGGATGGCTACTGGGCCTTGGGGCAATACGCAACCTTTCTGACGGAATCCGGTCAACGGGAGTTGCGGCTACAGTTGCAGAGGGGATCAACGTTGTCTGAGTGCTCCAAATTTGGCGCCTCGGCTACCTACTATCAAGGAGCGGTGTTGCGGCTTATGGATGCGAATGAGATGCCGCATAGCTGGTTTGCGGATGCCTACATCAGATTTTCCATGGTGGGTCCGACGAATGCTCTTTGCGAGGTTGAAATCGTGTCTGATCTCGGCAAGGCTTACCACTGTGATCGCAGGATCGACGTCCGACCTCATAACCCGCTTCGCGAGCACCGGAGAGGAGGCAACTTTGGGCCGTCAAATCAAATGGGCCAGTAAACCCGATCCGAGGCAACGCATTTGTGCAATGACTGGTTCGGGCCGACTGCGATCATGGGTAGGAATTCCTTTGTAAGGCGGGATATCTCCAAGGTAAGCGCGAATTTCCCCGCACCTTTTGCTGTTGAGTGCTCTGATGCATGAGGTGTCCACCAAAATAGGTGGACACCTTGTGATG
>NZ_JAMYSZ010000026.1:0-93204 GCF_040322215.1 Mesorhizobium sp. M0184 | reverse complement strand
ATTCTGTTTGCTGCTGCTGATTGCGCCGCTTCTTGCGGGGTTGCTCGGACTCGGCTGGAGCGATCTGCTCGGCCGGAGCGGATTCCGTTTGCTGCTGCTGATTGCGCCGCTTCTTGCGGGGTTGCTCGGACTCGGCTGGAGCCGCCTGCTCGGCCGGAGCGGATTCCGTTTGCTGCTGCTGGTCGCGCTTCTTCTTTCTGGGCTGCTCTGCCTGCTGGCTTTGCGCGCAGGCCTCCGCCGACTCGCCCTCGGCGCAACTCGATTGCACTGGGATGAGCGGCGCTGCGGTACGTTGCACGGGGCTGAATGCGGCATTGCCTTGCAGCGGGAACGCGCCTAGCGGCGCGGACGCCATCAACAGGCCAAGCGCCGTGCCTGCCAGAATCCGTGGTTGGCGTTTCATCATAAACACTCCTTGTGGCGTCCCATCCCTGCCCAAACTTTCAGCAACCATGTTTGGTTCCTGTTTGTAGGTTCTAGCTGTGGCACAGGGCGATTGACCGGCGTTTTGAAGGCGACTTCATGTCATTCGTATGGTCCTGGCGCATGTTCCGGCGTATTGTCCCGGCGTATCGTTCGGACGAGGGTGCACGGTTGCCGTGCTTGACCTTGAAGCGTCCGAGGGCCACATGCCGACGATGGAAAAGCCATTCTGGAAGACCAAGACGCTCGAGGCGATGACCCCGGCCGAGTGGGAATCACTCTGCGACGGCTGCGGCAAATGCTGCCTGTCCAAACTCGAAGACGAGGACACCGGAGAGATCTACTGGACCAGCGTCGGCTGCCGGCTGTTCGACGCTGGAAGCTGCCGCTGCTCCGACTATGCCAACCGGCTGGCGCGTGTTCCGGATTGCGTCGGGCTGACGCCGCAGAATGTGCGCACCATCAGCTGGCTGCCCAAGACTTGCGCTTACCGGCTGGTGGCCGAGGGCCGCGATCTCTATTGGTGGCACAGGCTGGTGTCGGGAAGCGACGAGACCGTGCACGAGGCCGGCATCTCGATGCGCGGCCGGGTCAGCGCCAGCGAGACCGACCTTGCCGAGCCGGACGACTATTTCGACCATATGCTCGCGGACGAGCCTTAGGATTCCTGCGGTAACGAAGACCGGGAACCATGGCAAAAGGGTACGTTCCCCATCTGCCCTGCATAGAACGGTTCCAGAAACGGAGAGACTAACGGCTGGCCCATTCTTGCCGCATGAACGGGGGATGAATGGCCGGTTCGCAAAAAATTCAGACAGACGGGTGCATTCTCCTCCCATCGGTTCGACGAAAACGTGTGGAAACCCTCAACAAGGAGAGAAGACAATGTTCAACACCATCAAGACGGCGGCTCTTTCGGCTCTTGTCGGCCTTGGCACGCTTGCTGCCATCCCCGCTCATGCTGACAGCATCTATCTCGGCTTCGGCAACAACCAGGATCCGCGCGTCGGCGTCTATACCGGCGACGAAGATGATGGTTACTATCGCGAACACCGCCGTCATGGCGGCTGGCGCCGGTCCTGTTCGCCGGAGCGTGCCATCGACAAGGCCGAACGCATGGGCCTGCACCGCGCCCGCATCATCGACATCAACCGCCGCACGGTCAAGGTCGCCGGCCGCCAGTATGGCGACCGTGTCGTGATCGTATTCGCCAATGAGCGCGGCTGTCCGATCATCTATCGCTAAGGTCTTCGGGCCTGCGGCCGGTTGACTTGCAGCCGGTGGAGTAGCGGAGCCCTTTCCGCCAGGACGGAAAGCGCGGCTCAAAAAAACCCCGGAGGATCGATCCTCCGGGGTTTTTCATGCTGCAAGCGATGGTCATTTCAATTCGAAAGTCACCGTCACCTGTGCGGTATAGGAATTCTCGCCGGCTTGCACCGGGACCGACGCGCCGGCGGCATCGAATGCCTTGGCGTTGATCGGCATCGGCGGTGGTGCGAAATTCTGGTCGGTGATTTCCAGGACCCGGCCGATGCCGACGCCGGCCGCTTCGGCCAGCGTCTTGGCCTTGGCCATGGCATTGGCGACGGCCTTCTTGCGCGCCTCGGTGACGGCTGCCGCCGGATCGTCGTTGGAGAAGGAGATGCCGCCGCCCTGGTTGACGCCGAGCGACACCGCCTTGTCGAGAATGTCGCCGGTCTTGTCGATGTCGCGGATGCGCACCGAAAGCGTGTTGGTCACCTGGTAGGCGACAAGCTCGGCCTCCTGGCTGCCGTCGGGCTTGTTGGTGTAGTTATAGCGCGGGTTGATCTGGATGCCCGCGGTCTGCAGGTCGCGCTCCTTGATGCCGGACGATTTCATGGCAGCGATCACTGCGGCCATGGCGTCGTTATTGGCATCGAGCGCTGCACGTGCCGTCTTGGCTTCGCGCATGACGCTGAGCGTCAGCAGAGCCAGATCGGGTGCTATCGCCGCCTCGCCTTCACCGGTGACGACGATACGCGGCGGCGGTGGCGAATCGGCGGCGGCCGCGATCGCCGGAAATGCGATTGCGGCGGCAATCGCCAGGGGCAAAATACGTCTGGTCATGAAATCTCCTCGATCTGGGATCCCAAGACAGCCGAGTGTTGGCCGGCGTCCAATGGGCGACGTGCAATAGGTTATCAATATGGGCTGATTTGGGCGATCTCTGCCAGCCCCCTTGGAACGCCTGCTCGGAAAGCCCTCGGAAAGCCTTGTGCGGTTCAGGGAAAAACACTAATCCAGCGCCGTGGGGCCTGTAGCTCAATGGTTAGAGCCGGCGGCTCATAACCGCTTGGTTGGGGGTTCGAGTCCCTCCGGGCCCACCATTGGCTTTTGTGGCCGTTGATTTAATTGGATTTTTTGGCCATTTTTGTCCCACCTCTTTCAGCCCCCTCAGAAAGTGGGACAATTTTGTTCTCTTTTCGATCGATAACCAGCAGGTATTTCGCCGCTCTCGCTACCTTCCGGCGACGCGCTTTCTTGATGTAGTGGTCGGGCTGCTGGTACGTAGTCCACCCATATATCGCCTTCAGCTGCTCGTGCGTCGCGCCGTTCTCAGCGGCGATCGTCGCGCCGGCCTTGCGAATTCCATGAGCACTGCAGTGCGGCAGCTCAGCTTGATCACACCACTGGCGCATCTTGTTGCCCAGACCGTTCTCCGAGAACGGGCGACCATACTCATTGACCAGGAAGGTCATCTGGTCGGAGGGCGTGTGCTCAAGTTCCGCCTCTAGTTCGGGCAGAAGCGGGAGCTCCACCAACACCGCATCCTTGTTACGACTGGTCTTCCCAGGCTTAATTCTGATCCACTTCTCCCACTGCTCGGTCTCCTCGTTGTAGACGAGCGTGATGTGCTGTCGACCGAAGATCGCGACGTCCGACAACCGCAGGCCAGTAAACATGAAGATCGAGAGCGCACGTCTGGCTGCGGTACCCAGCGGATGCCGCTTCTCATATTGAACGATCTCCGACACGTCCCATGGGTGCCAGCCGTCGCCGCTCTTTAGCCGTCTGATGCCGCGGGCGGGATTGGAGTCGACGCCCGGAATCTCTGTGTCCTTTGCCCACTCAAACATCGCGCTGATGGCTTTTACGATATTGTTTGCCGCGCCAAGGGCGTCGAGCCTGGTGTCCCTGATCTCCTTAACATGAGACCGTTTCATACCGGCGAATGGCAGAGATCCCTTGGTGGGATACTGAGGATCCGGGTCACCTTCGAGGGGATGAGGTAATTCGCATACGCGCTCCAGAATTGCTCGTCGGCGCGCCATAGTGTCTTGGGTGATTTCCGTGCCGCCCCGACGGTAATACTCCTGGCAAAGCCACAGCAACGTGCCTTTCTTCGCTGGCTCGGAAGGCTTGGGGAGGCGCCGGCAAATCTCGGGAAGAGTGCCGGGCCGAACATAAGTGACCTCGGCGCGCGCGCACCGCAGTTCCTCGAGGAACTCGTCGCTGCCGGTCGGTTCACGGAGCCGGACCTTCTTCCGACCCGGTGCGCGAAAATAGTACCGATCATTGCCGTGGCGATCAGTGTCCTTCACTACGCCCTTAAGATCGATTTTCACGGGCTCATCCGTCATGTTCGTGGTTTTCGATCCCAAGGATTGTCTAGTGGCGGCGAATCTTCGTCAAGCTTTGGTGCTCCTCCGATTTGGCGGTGAGGGAGCTTTCGAAAGGCCAATACAAGTTCCTCGACGTCCCAAACAATGCGCCCCTTGCTCGGCATTCGTGGCTGGGGCATCCGGCCGTCCTGGACCATTTCATCAAAGGTCGTTGAGCTTACGCCGATGAACGTCGCAGCCTGCTCGCGATTGATTCCTACCGGCGGGAGCGAGGGCGGCAAGACGCTCGGGGTGCGTAGCATCGGTTTAGCGCGTTGAAAGCGCGTTTTTGACGCCTGCCTGTCTTCCTATGTACCCGTCCGAATATTGCAGACGCTCAATCATGTCCTAGCCCTGTGCTTGCAGGCTCACCCTAGGTCTCCAGACCTCAGGATCGCTCAAGACACCGGACTCTTTTCCAGCCTTTGTGTACGATGATGGGTATCTTAATGCGCTCGAGGCCAAGAACTGAATGGTCGGCGACTTGGAAGGGCAAAATGACCGTGGAACCACGAATCTGAGTCAGAGGCGGAATCCAACTGAGGAAAGTATGGCTGTGTTTTCAGACGGTTATGACTCTCATGCATGCGTAACAACCAACAAGAATACCAACAAAATGTTTCTGTGGTTACTTTCATTCCTCATGGAATGCGCGACTGATTTGGTCCGACAGCGGCTTCACAAAATAAGAAAGCGCCGTACGCTCGCCCGTCTGGATCATCGCTTCGGCCGGCATGCCGGGCACGAGCGTCAGGTCCTTGAGCTTCGTCAGTTCCGCATGCGGAACCGACAGACGCACCAGGTAATACGAAACGCCGTTTTTTTCGTCCGTCGCCAGATCGGCTGCGATCCGGCTGACATATCCGTTCAATACCGGCGTGGTCCTCAGATTGAAGGCTGACATCCGCAGCACGGCCTTGTGACCAAGCTGGATTTGGTCGATGTCCTTCGGGGTGATTCGTGCTTCAAGCGCAAGATCGTCGCCTTCCGGCACGATTAGCATAATCGGATCGGCGGGCGTGATCACTCCTCCGACCGTATGAACTGCGAGTTGTTGAATGGCGCCTGACTGCGGCGCGACAATATCGATCCGTCGCAGTTCCTGTTCAGCCGCCACCTTGCGCTCAACATACTCCCCAACCTGCGCCTGAACCTCTCTGAGCTCCTGGCCGACTTCCGTCTTGAAATCCGGATCGATCTGCAGGATCTGCAGGCGCGTTTCGGCTATGCGGGCTGCCGTCTGTGCCTGATGTGCAATCTTCTCACCGCGTTCGCCGCCGAAAGTGGCAACCTGCGTCTTCAGACTGTTCAAGCGTTGGTCCGAGACAATGCCTTGGTCGCGCAGCCCACTCAGGGCAGCAATTTCCTTTTGGAGGATCTCGGTGCTTTTCTCAGAAGCGATTGCCTGCGCCTTGAGCCCCTCGATCTCGTGCTCATATTGAGTGATGCGTTCCGCTAGCTGCGCCTGCCTTCCGTCGCGGGATTGTCTGCGGAATTCGAACAGCCGCGTCTCGCCATGTACTGCCGAAGCTACGTCCGGAACATCTCTGCGGGCGAGCAGCCAGTCCGGGAAGGCGATCTCCGCCAGATCGTCACGCTCAGCTTCGAGTCGTGCCAGGTTGGCGGCCAGCTCATCGAGCCGCTTGGTGACTACAGCGAGAGTGGCGCGCGTCTGGGTGGCGTCGAGCCGCATGAGGATGTCGCCGGCTTTTACTTTATCACCTTCGCTCACCAGGATTTCTCCCACCACCCCGCCGGTCGGGTGCTGCACCTTCTTCACATAGGAATCGACGACAAAGTGTCCGGACGCGACAACCGCGCCGGAGAGATTCGTGAAGGCCGCCCAGGCTCCGGCTCCTCCCACAAAGATCACGCTCGCCAGCAGGCCCGCCACCAGGTGCCGGCGAATGGACCTGGAAACGTCATTGTTCTGATGAATGCCGGACACCGGGATCCTCCATGTCAGCGCGCTCGTTATCCTGTGTAGACTCGATGGCCTTGACCCCAGCGCCTGATGCCATCGCTGCCCCCTTAAGGACTTTGGAAAGCGCCTCATCACGCGCACCGAATGCTCGCTGCCGTCCACCTTCCATCACCAACACCAAATCCACGGCGCGGATGGCGCTCGGCCGATGGGCAACGACAACCGCAATGCCCTTGCGCTCGCGCACGGAGGCGATCGCCTTGACAACCGCAGCCTCGCCTTCCGCATCGAGATTGGCATTGGGTTCATCCAGCACAACAAGGAAAGGGTCTCGATAAAGAGCACGGGCAAGACCGATACGCTGGCGCTGCCCGGCGGAAAGTGCCGATCCGGCCTCACCAATCGGAGTTTCGTAGCCGTGCTCAAATCGGAGGATCAGTTCGTGCGTGCCCGCTGCTTTCGCCGCGGTGACAATAGCCTCAGGGTCAGGATTATCTTCAAAACGAGCGATGTTTTCGGCAATGGTGCCGTCGAATAGTTCAACACCTTGCGGCAAATAGCCGATATGACGGCCTAGCGCTTCCCGGTCCCATTGATCGAGGCTTGCGCTGTCGATGCGAACCTTTCCGGCGACCGGCGCCCATGCGCCGACGATGGCGCGCGAGAGTGTCGACTTGCCCGAACCCGATGCACCGATGATCCCGAGTGCGCTTCCCGCCTGAACGGCAAACGCAAGGCCGGTCACGGTCGGCTTCCTTTCGCCGGGCGGAACGATTGTCACGCCTTCGAGGCGGAGTTCGCGTTCAGGTGCAGGCATTGGCATGACAGGAGCGGTTTCAGGAACCTTTCCCAAGAGGTCCTCCAGCCGCGCCCAACCCTGGCGCGCCATGAGGAAGGGTTTCCAGCTTGAAATGGCCAGATCGACCGGAGCCAGCGCACGCCCCATCGTGATCGAACTGGCAATCATGACCCCGGCCGTAGTCTCCTGCCTGATGACAAGGTACGCGCCGACGGCAAGAATGGCCGATTGCAGCAGCACGCGCAGCGACTTTGAAATGCCACCCAGCCCACCTGCCACGTCCCCGACTTTCCGGTTGGCGGCCAGATACTTGGCATTGGCCTTGTGCCATCGGGCAGCGATCCGCTTTGCGAGACCGAGAGCTTGCACGACCTCGGCATTGCGGCGCGCTGCTTCCAGTAGACCATTGCGTACCATGTTGTGGTCAATGGTATCGCGTATCGGCCCTTGCGAGAGAGTGTTGGTAAGGAGTGTCAGAGATGTGAGACCGATCGCCCCGATAAGTGCCGTCATGCCGATCCAGAAATGAAGGAGGAAGCAAATGGCAAGATAAAGCAGCATCCATGGCAGATCGACGAACGCTGTCGGACCGTTTCCACCTAAGAATCCGCGAATATTGTCGAGGTCGCGAAGCGGCTGCAAGCCGTCGCCCGGCATGCGCGTTAAAAGCGGAAGGCGAACGATCGCATCGTGAACGCGTCCGGAAAACTGTTCATCGAAACGCTCGCCAATCCGCAGCAGCACGCGGGCGCGCAAAACGTCGAGCAGGCATTGGAACGCATAAAGCCCTGCAGCAAGCACGACGAGCCCCACTAGCGTCGATACGCTGCCACTTGCCAGAACGCGGTCGTAGACCTGAAGCATGAACAGCGGCGAGATCAGCGCAAGCACGTTGACCACGCCGCTGATCAACAGAATTCCCCAAATAGCGGAAGTCAGAGGGAAAGGTCTCAAAGCTGAATCCTTCAAGGAATGGTTACTCACGTAGGTCTCCGTGAGGATCTGGCGACCCAGCTCCCTATATTGCTCCCCGAGCGGCAACCGACTGCATCCGCTCGCTGATTCAGGATCAGTGCTCCCGCCGAATGTGTTTGGTTTGGCATCTAATGGAGCGGGTCAACAACAACACCGTCCGGCTGAAGGTTTGGAAGGGCAACGTCATCGTGGCCGGCCGCAAGGGCCCGAACAGGCTTCCGCCTCCACGCCTTCAGGGAGATTTCGGTGTACGACCAGCGCGACGTGCAGGGCTTCGTCAAGCTGTACACGCTGCGACTGCTCCCGGGCGCCCCGGCCCATCGCAAGTAGCGGAAACGGAGAGCGCCCGCCCAGGGGGGCGGGGCGCTGTTCCGTATGGGTTTTCTGGATCAAACGAAGGTGAAGTCCGACGCGGTCAGGCCTAGGTCGGCCACGGTGACCACACCGCCCAGGTGGGCGAACTCATGCGCGCTGTCGTCGGCGGTGACATAGGCCAGAGTTGCGACTCTGTCGGTGTAGCTGCTTTGGTAGACAATGATGTCGCCGGCGTGCTCGCCGGAGATCGCACTCGCGGCTTCAGAAGCAGAGTTGAAAGATTCGCCAGTGATTACCACGACGTGTTCGCCGTTCGCACCCGAGGCCGCACCACTGTAGAAGCTGCTCACCGGGTAGCCGGACTGTATGCTGGCGTTGTTGACGAAGTTCGCGCCAAAACCGTCGTTGTAGAGGCCCACCGCATCGAAGGCGAACTTGTCCTCCGCCGGGTTGAAATCGGTGATAGTGGTAATGTCCGGCTTCGACCCGACACTCGGGTCGACCCCAGGCACCGGATTGTGGAACTGGAACACGAACGTGTCATTGTCGGTGCCCCCGGTCAACCTATCCTGGCCGTCACCCACGTAGAGGACATCCTGGCCGGGACCGCCGCTGAGCCTGTCATTGTCCTCACCGGAGATGCGCGCGTTGAAGCGGCCGTTGTCGCCGGAGAGATCGTCCCAGCCATCTCCGCCGAAGATGCGGTCGTTACCCTTGCCGCCAATGGCTCGGTCACTGCCCTGGCCAGCCGAGATCTCGTCGTTGCCGGCACGACCGTCAATCCAGTCATTGCCCTGGAAACCCTCCATCCAATCTTCAAGCTCGGTGCCGAGGAGTGTTTCGGAATCCGGGCCACCCTCGATAATCTTTGCCATCAAAAATACTCCTAATGATGCACCCTGCCTGACGCGTTTCATATTCCTCATCGGATAATTAGAGAAATCGATTGCTTGGATAGACACACATTTACGAGATGGATGCACTCACGTTCACTTCGCCCTTCTGCTGAGCAGTTGCGGGCTCGCTGGCGGCCGGGAAGCTGGTCGCCCAAGCAATCGATCTGAAGATTCGACACTCAAACCGGACCAGGACAACACTTCGTAACGGGGCCGTCCTGGTTGGGCCCCAAACGTCTCTCTGTTTGCTCGACGCCGGCATACCCGCACCGTGAGCGCTGGACGAGGACAAGTTCCGCTGGCGGAGAACGGCGTGATCGGCTTGCCGCGCCGAAACTGATGGCGCTCGTCGAAGGCATGGACTGGACACGCGTTCGAGCCGAACGGCGACGGCGTCCGGCCGGAAGGCGGTGGCGAAGTGACTCAGGCGCAAAAGGCGGGCTTCAGGCCGTGCACAATAAGCTTCTGTCGGCGTCATGACGAGAAGCGCTTCGGCCCGTCCCCACGAAATCGATACGCTCAAGGCGATGTTCGTCGCCATGGCGGCGGAGAAGGCCGAACTGCAACAACTCCGGAGCGAAACACTCAAGGCCGAGATCGTCCGGATGGCGACACTCAACGAGCCTGCCCAGGAGCGGATCGCCGACCTTCATGGGATCGTCAAGCAGCTGGAGCGCGCCGCTTCGGTCGCAGCTCCGAGAAGCTCGAACGTGACCAGCAGGCCTTCGCCTTCGACGAAATCCAGACCGGGCTCGGCGCGATTGAGTCCGAGCTCGAGGCCGCAAGACCGACAGGCGAGCCGCGACGTGCTGCGCGACCGCGCAAGGCGTTCCCGGCGCATCTGGAGCGGGTCGAGATCGTCATCCAGCCCGAGCCATAGGGGAAGAAGCGCTCCCGCAGCCAATGGTCCAGTCCGTCAAACGCGGTCGGCCGCACAGGCTTGCGAAACGGAACAGTCCCGCCCTCGCTTAGATACCGAGGCACCGTGTTGCGCGCGCACCCGAATTCTTTCGCCCGTCGGTTCATTCCCCAGCCAAGCTCATGCAGCCGCAGCATCGCTGCCACCTCTTCATGCTGAAGGATCTGCTCTCCCTGCATCGTTCTCGACAATGCAGGAATCGCCCAATCCCAATCGCCATCCATTCCTCCTCTCATAACCGAGGGGGTCAGTTTCTCAATTCGACCGACAACTGAGACGTCCGGTGCTCTTAGGCGGGGTAATCATACGAGATGCCTCCTGCAACATCATTTCCCGCATCCATAGGCTTGCCGGATCATTATTGTGAAGCGCAGGCCATTGGACGGCCTCCGTGAATGCGGCAGGAAGTGGCGGCGGAAGTTCGACAATCCGCAGGGGTGTTAATTTTGCGAAATGCTGCGCCAGCCGTAAGGGCATTGTCCCGATGCGGTTGGTGCCTGATAGAAGGGGCGGGATCATGCTAAAGCCCTGTACGACGACCTCGATACGTCTCTCGAAACCGTTCTCGAGCAAATACCATTCCTCGATGGAGGGCTGCCGGGTGTCCCCGAATTTAAGCACAACCTGCCCCATCGACAAGTATCGGTCGAATGTAAGTGGCTCTGACAGCTGCTTGTTCGTGCCGCAGCCTACGCATACGAGCATATCTTCGAACAGGGCTGCGCGAGGATGTTTCGACATGAACACTTCCGGCATAATCAGAAAATCAACGTCGCCGCGCCGGAGAAGCTCCTCGGGGTCGTCGGAAATAAGCAGACATTCGAAGCGGACGGCGGGAGCTTCCCGCGCAGCACGCTTTACGATCTTCTTAAAAAATACGAGCGTGAGGTAATCGGAAAGGATGATGCGGAAGCGACGATCCGATCGGGCCGGGTTAAAGGCGTCCCAGGAAATAATCGACAGCTGGATGTGCAGCAATGCCTCCCGGACTGCTGTGGCGAGCCCCTCCGCGCGCGGTGTCAAAATGAGTTCGCGGCCGTTCATCGTAAATAGCTCATCGCTGAAATAGGCGCGTAACCGACCGACGGCGGCGCTCATGGCCGGCTGACTCAGGTTAATACTGCGGGCCGCGGCGGTGACTTTACGCTCCCTGATCAAAGCGTCCAGCACAACCAGGAGATTTAGATCGAGTCCCTTAAAACGCATGTATTGACCTATCCGACGCGTGGATGGGTATCGCCCAAAGAATCAATTTTACGAATGGTGAGTAGCGTCAACGCATCAGCCGACGACGAAATAGAGCAACCGATAGGAAGAACGGCAAAACCGTGTATATGCAAAGCGCGCCGATATGCAGGCCCATGCTGCCGGCCGGACGGCCAAGCATCGCCGGACGAATGAGGTCAATTGCATGTGCGAGCGGCAACAAGGAGGCGACGTCCTGAAAAGCGCCGGGCAATTGGTTGACCGGAAACATCGCGCCGCAAAGGAACAGCATGGGTGTTATAACAAGCGTATTATAAAATATGAAATATTCATAACTGGGCGCAAGCGCCGTGACGACCATCGCTAGACTCGCGAAGGCGAGGCCACTGAGAGCGATGACTGGCAGCAAGCAGAGGATGGATGGCCACGATGTGTAGCCGAGCGTGGTGGCAACAATAGTGATTGCTGTGCCCGCCATCAGGGCCTTGGTGGCTGCCCACGCCAATTCGCCGAGTAAGATATCGCCGAGCGTCAGCTGAGTGCATAGCATTCCTTCCCAGGTGCGCTGGTTGTCCATGCGGCCGAAACTCCCGTAAACCGTTTCAGCAGTCGCCGATGCCATCGCGCTTGTGGCAACCATGCCAGCCGCGAGAAACGCAATGTACGAAGTGCCCTCAACAGGACCTATCATTGTTCCGATGCCAAAGCCGAGACCGAACAGATAGATCATCGGATCGGCGAGGTTGCCGAGAACCGATGCAAGCCCGATTTTCTTCCATCCAAGATAGTTGCGGCGCCAAACCGCGACCCAATTCCACGCATTGGCGGGCATGGCCGCCGCATAACGTTCGCCCATTGTTCAGTCCTCCATCTCGCGCCCGGTTAGCCGCAAGAACACATCCTCGAGATTGGGGGGACGCTGCAGAAGGCGCAGACCCGCGCGCCCGCGTAGCTGCACCAGCACCTGCTCCGGATCGGGTGCATAGCAAAAAAGCGTCTCACCGCTCACCTCGATGCGCTGTGCGTACGGCCGGATCAGCGCACCCAGTTCATGCGGATTGCCGCCGTAGACCTCGACCACGTCACAGCCGATCTGCTCGTCAATGAGTGCGGACGGGCGGCCTTCGGCGATCTTGCGCCCCTCCTCCATAACGCACAGCCGATCGCACAGCCGCTCGGCCTCTTCCATGAAATGGGTAGTCAAAAGAATAGTCTTGCCCCGCGCCAGCAGCGATCGCAGCCGTTCCCAGATCAGGTGGCGGGCCTGCGGATCGAGGCCGGTGGTCGGCTCGTCCATCACCAGCAAGTGCGGGTCATTGATCAGCGCACGCGCGAGCGTCAGGCGCCGCTTCATGCCGCCGGACAGTTCGGCGACGCGCGCATCCGCTTTGTTCTCGAGGCGGGCGAACTCAAGCAGCGATGGTATGACCGCTTCGATCTGGCGTCTGCTCATCCGGAAGTAGCGCCCGAACACCAACAGGTTCTCGCGTACAGTGAACGCGGTATCAAGATTGTCGAACTGCGGGACCACGCCGATGCGCATACGTGCCAAACGCGCGCGCGCCGGCACTGGAGCGCCGAGCACAGTAATCTTCCCCGCATCAGGCGATGTCATGCCGAGGACCATACGCGCAATCGTGCTTTTGCCCGCACCGTTCGGTCCCAGGAGCCCGAAGCATTCCCCCGCCGCAACGCGGAACGACAGTCTGTCGACAACGAGCTTGTCATAAGTTTTGCTTACGTCAGTAAGATCGATCGCTACCATGGACATGGGTTCATTTTACCGAGAGGGACGCCAAGACTGGCGGTTGCTTGGTTGCCTGCCGGACCTGAAACTGTGACTCGTCTTCGCCATCCCAGCCGTCGATAACGAACTGATCGACATCACAAGGATTTAGCCCCTGTTCCGCCAAAGCGGCGACAATTGCGTCGAGATTATCGATGGTTTGATAACGCGGATTGTTGTGCCGCTTTTCCTGCTCAACGCAGAAGACGAGCCGTCCATCCTCGACAAGGGCGATCGCCCCATCATGGGTCAGCTTGGTACCACAGATGCGCATAGTGTCTCCACGTTAACGGCGATAGATTCGATTGATCAGGAAGCGGAAAGCGGGTTCCGGAAACGGACGAGCAAGCAGTCTTCGTTGACCGACTCGCCCCGACACTCAAGACGCTCTACCTCGATCAACGTTTCGTTCAGCATGGCGATGACCGGCTCAGCACCAGCGGCGTGACCCCAGCGACGGCAATTAGCATCCCTTGCCGATCCGAAGATCAGATGCCCGCCTGGCGCAAGCACCCGCACCAGGTTTTTGACGGCCGCGCGCATCTCGGCTATGTCTTCGAGGTAGTATAGGACCTCCGCCACAACGATCAGGTCAAACAACTCGTCGGTCGAAAACTGTTGAACATCGGAGACTATCCAGTTGATGCGCGACGGCTCCTTTATCCGTTGACGTGCTCGAGCAATCGCTTGCGCCACCACATCGATGACGGTGAGCCCTTGGCAGTTGGGAGCTAGTTTTTCCGTGAATGCGCCGGCAGCGCACCCGACTTCGAGGGCATTTGTAATGGAGCCTTGGGCAAGCGCCAGCTGGAGCATTTGCGTGTGGCGCTCCCGCTCGAACGGATTGCCGTCGAGGCGCCACGGATCGTCTGCGGCCAATTCCCGATCGAGCAACTGATGATTCATGTTCTGGGTCAAACTCGTCCACCTCTCGTCCACCTAGGTAATTAGCGATCACTCGTCGCCGCAGATGTTGCTCGACAGCGCTAATCCCGAAGAATCCGCGCAAGATTGAGCCTGCGAAGCGGAGCCGCATGCGGCGAGAATTCTGCCCTGCTTGATCCAGTGATCGGAGTTTGGGTGGGGGTCTGTCTTCCCCCAGTGTTCGATGTAGCGACAGCAGAGCTTCGCGACAGCCAATCGCTATTGCTCAATGTACACAGCGCGTAGGCCTTCAAGGGAAGTAAGAGAAAGATGTTGATGAACGTGTGCAGGGAAAAGCCCAGAAATCGAAACTGTCGAGCACGAAATGCTACCACGCTGCATCGGAGCATGGTCATGGACACAATCATCAGTCCTGTCCACCAAGGCACAGTGCCTGTCAGTGCGAAATGTGCGAGGCCCGTTAGTACCGATAGGGCGAGGAGTAGCGGCCCGAGATTCTGTCCGACCACGTCCAACGTGAGATAGCTATTGAGGCCGGGCAGCAAGCGCAGCCCAAGCAGCGTGTCCCGGAATGTGCTTCGTGCCCAACGGAGTTGTTGGCGCAGATACGGTCCGAGTCTGTTTGGAACGACTGTGGCCGCGATGGCGCCCGGAACGTACTCGGTTCGAAAGCCTGCTTTCAGCATGAGGATAGTGAGATGGCGATCCTCCCCGAAGTCGCTTGGCTTGCCCCGAAAAAATTGCGACTCGTACTGGTCCAGTAACAAAAGGAGCGCAGACCGGCGGTACATGGCACATGGGCCGCAACAGCACATAACGGCACCGAAGCGAGCCTGTGCCGCGCGCTCCTCGTTGCAAGCCAGCCAGTACTCCATGTCTATCAGCCTTGTCAGCCAGCTCTCGCTCCGGTTACTGGCAATCAACTGACCCATGACTGCGCCGACCGCTGGATCTCGCATCTTCGGTACAAGCTTGGTGATGACGTCGGACGCGAGTATCGTGTCTGAATCAACGTTAAGCACCAAATCCCCGGATGAGCGGCGTATCGCG
Source organism: Mesorhizobium sp. M0184 (assembly GCF_040322215.1). NCBI lineage: Bacteria > Pseudomonadati > Pseudomonadota > Alphaproteobacteria > Hyphomicrobiales > Phyllobacteriaceae > Mesorhizobium > Mesorhizobium sp. M0184. The sequence goes on along the minus strand of NZ_JAMYSZ010000026.1, from coordinate 78,403 downwards.
GCGATCTGCGCCTTGCGCTTTCCAACATTCTCGGGAAGCAAAATGATGTCGAACCTAGGGTCGCGCGCGTAGGTTTCGTGGACAGTTCCTACGGCTTCACGATTTCCAGAACCGTCATCAACCACATAGACCCGAAGTCTTCCGGCGTATTCTTGGTCTGCAATGGACGCCAGGCACTCTGAAAGCGTGCGCGGATCCTCGTTGAAGCAGGGGACGATGACATCCACGCTGGGCAGTTGATCGGAGCCGACGAGATCCTCCAACGCCGATGAGTCGTTTGTCGGCAGAGCATAAATCCCCTGCATGCTCTTATAAGCAGTCGAGAGCAGTGCATAAAGCGAAATGGCCACAGTGCTGGTTGTACCAAGAAGAGTCATGGGATCTCGTTTGTTCAGTGATGTTGAGGAAGTGAGCGGATTACAAATCCGCGCTCATGAAGTGCTGGAATCAGCCGGGACAGCGCCGTGACCGTCTGGTCGCGCAGACCGGCGTGAGCGCCCTGGCTCAACTCGCCGGGAGGGCATCCGTCGTGCAAGAGTACGATTGCGCCCGGCCGGACAGAGGCGAGCACGGTATCGATAATCGCGTCGACCCCAGGGCGAGACCAATCTCGAGGGTCGACGGACCAATGGAGGGCCGTCAGCCCGGCGATCTGTGACGCTGTGAAGACTTCTTCGCTCCAGGCCCCGTAGGGCGCGCGAATATAGCGCACCGAGGCCTGAGGGCACGCCCTCATGATGGCGCCGTTCGCTTCAAAGATCTCACGTTGCACTTCGCCGAAGCCGCATTTGTACAGATCCGGATGAGTCATCGTGTGGTTGCCTAGCTCGTGCCCTTCTGCAAACATTCGTTGGATTAGATCCGGGTGCTCTAAGGCGTAGGCGCCGATGACGAAGAAAGTGGCCGGCACCCGCTGCTCTGCCAGCACATCCAGAATCTCCGGTGTGAAAAGTGGATTGGGACCGTCGTCAAACGTCAGATAAACGCTGCGACGGCCGGTGCCGTCAGAGCACTCACGGCGCACTTCGTACAAGCAATCGGGACGGCTCATAGCTCTGGTCCGTTCCGATCGATCATCGTGCCCGTGGGCCATTCGCTGATCGGCCGTCCAACTGGCAGAACAATGGTGAGTGCGTCATCAATGCGTGTGGGCGGCAGGTCGAGGCGCGCCTCTGGTCGGGTGGAGCGCACGCGAATTCCCGACAAGACGGCCAAAGGGCTGTATCGCCGCCCGAACCTCTCAACATGATTCCGCAGCGCGTGCCGGACGGTTCCGAAAGCGAATGGAACGCCAAGCTCCTGCAGTATTGGAAGCACGACATGGATTGAATGGGCGATTCCGAGACTCTCAAGATCCGGACGTACCCCGTACAGGCCCAGCTCAGCCACCAACAGATCGACCGCGTCAACCTTGATGAAACGGCGCAGTATGCCCATGTGAGCCGCTACACCGTTCGAATCATAGGCGATTGCGCGGAGTTCAGGCCTGGCGCCGGCCCAGCTTCGACTACCTTCGAACGGTTCTGCGTTGGACGCCCCAGTCGGCCCGTAGGTATTACGAAAGAACTGGGCGAGCTCGACGTGGTCCGAGAGCTGCAACTCGTTTTCCCAGCACAATTTCCACTGCACCTGAGGGCGCATTCAGGACCTCTCTTCAAAATAGTTTCTTGCGGGCCGCATTACCCGGCCAAAGCGGCGGCGTTGTTGGCTGCACTCAACCGTTGTCGTTAGCGACGGTGAGCCAGCCGGTGGGGGCTCGCCAATGAGCTCTCTCGATGTTCCCGCCCGTGTGGCGGCGCCGTCGATTTGAGCTTGACGTCGGTCATTTACGTTCCTCTAATGCATGGTTCGTAAATTCGTAAAATTGATTGTTTAGATGATGCCCATCCACACGCTGGATAGATCAGGATATGCGGTTTAAGGGGCTGGATCTGAATCTCCTCGTTGTGCTGGACGCTCTGATCAGGGAGCGTAAAGTCACTGCCGCGGCCAACAGTATTAACCTGAGCCAGCCGGCCATGAGCGCCGCCGTCGCTCGGTTACGCGCCTACTTCAGCAATGAGCTATTTACGATGAACGGCCGCGAGCTCATTTTGACACCGCGCGCGGAGGGGCTTGCCCCAGCAGTCCGGGACGCATTGCTGCACATCCAGCTATCGATTATTTCCTCCGACGCCTTTAACCCAGCCCAATCGGATCGTCTCTTCCGAATCATGCTTTCCGATTACCTCACGCTCGTGCTTTTTAAGAGGATCGTAGAGCGTACTGCGCGGGAAGCTCCCGCCGTCCGCTTCGAATGTCTGCCTATTTGCGACGACCCCGAGGAGCTTCTCCGGCGCGGCGACGTTGATTTTCTGATTATGCCGGAAGTGTTCATGTCGAAACATCCTCGCGCAGCCCTGTTCGAAGATATGCTCGTATGCGTAGGCTGCGGCACGAACAAGCAGCTGTCAGAGCCACTTACATTCGAGCGATACTTGTCGATGGGGCATGTCGTGCTCAAATTCAGGCACACCCGGCAGCCCACCATGGAGGAGTGGTATTTGCTCGAGCACGGTTTCGAGAGACGTATCGAGGTCGTCGTACAGGGCTTTAGCCTGATCGCGCCCGTCATATCAGGCACCAACCGCATCGGGACCATGCCCTTACGGCTGGCGCAGCATTTCGCAAAAACAACACCCCTGCGGATCGTCGGACTTCCGCCGCCACTTCCTCATCCCGCATTCACGGAGGCCGTCCAATGGCCCGCGCTTCACAATACTGATCCGGCAAGCCTGTGGATGCGGGAAATGATGTTGCAGGAGGCATCTCGCCTGGCGCCTTTGCTTGAAAGCTATTGAGCGTCTCGGGCTTCCTGGAGGCGGTCGCGATCGCGTAGGAGCGGTTGCCATTCGGGCGTCAGGCCTTTGGCTCGGCAGAGCGGCGCAGTTCCTTGCTGAGTACGAGGGCCAGGAACGAGCAGAACACATGCCCGGGTTGGTGCTGAGTTGACTGCCGCCTCCGATTTCGCGTGCGAAGTCCCAGAAGATGTCTAGCCCCACTCAAATGCCAACTTTGCCGGCCTTGCCGCGGCTTTTCACGCGCGGCCAGGCGAGGAGATGCCGGTCGACGAGGTCAATCCCAATGGACTGTGCCGGCCTCGCTCGGCTACTGGCGTGAGGCATCCTTGACGACACCGCCCTGCACCGACAACGTCGAGATGTTGGCAATGAAGCCGGTCGCGATTGACGCTGCGGATGTAGGCAATTTACCTCGCGCTTCCGCCTGAACGCGTGGCCGATCCGTTCACCCAATTGGCGCTTCATCCTGGGCCGCGGCTCAGGCCTGTGGGGTGCGGCTACCCCGCGTGGATGGGATCATCAATCAACTTTCTCTCATTTATGAAAGGAAACTTCCCCGCTTACGATAGAAGCCATCAGTTTCATATATTTTCCGGCAGATGAATGTCGAATGGCAGAAATGTCTGTCCTGGTGTTTCAGCAGTGCCGGTCTCGATAGCCCGCGTCATCAGCGTTATCAGCTCCTGGGAAAGCCGGCGCATTGGCGTGGCGACCGCCATCGTGATGATGTTATCAGCGAGTGCCGACCGAGATTCCGGCGTGATTTCATTCACGATCGCGACGAGATCGCGACTTTTACCCTCTTCCCGGACCGCGGAGATGGCGCCCTCCATGCCGCCCCCGGCGACATAGAAGCCGACGAGCTCGGGTTCCCGCTGCATGAGATCAAGCGTTGCCTCGTAGGTGACCTGCCGTTTCTCCAGGTTCACAAGCGGATCGAGCACCTCGAACGTCGGCGCGTTCTCACGGCAATAGGAGCGAAAGCCGACGTCACGGAGCTCGTGCCCCTGGAAACGATGGCTACCGACAAACACCGCCACCTTGCCGGGCCGTTTTGCGACCTTGGACACCATCCAAGCGGCCGTGCGCCCCACCTTGCGGTTGTTGAGGCCGATATAGCCCTGTCGCACGCCGGCGGCGAAGTCGGAAAGCAGCGAGAAAACCGGAATGCCTTTGGCCTTGAGGTCCTCAACCGCTGCTGTAATTTTCGGGTGGTCCGGTGCCACCATCGCGATCGCATGGCAGCGTGCGCCCAAATCCTTGAGCGGTGCGATTAGGTCGCTCGGCATATGTGACGGGGCGAATTGGATGAGCGGAATGCCGTGGAAGGACTGGGCCAAATTGACCGACGCTTCGACCTCGCGCGCAAAGTCTTGGTAGAAATGCTGGGCCGGTTTTCTTAAGATGAAGCCCAGACGGTAGCACGGTAGGTCTCGCCGCAAGCGCTGCTTGATGAGCCCGGCAGCATGATAGCCGATCGCGTGGGCGGCGTCGTGGACCCGCCGCGCGGTCTCCTCGCGCACCGGATGGCGGGCGTTCAGAACCCGATCGACCGTTGCTACGCTGACTCGGGCTTCGCGGGCGAGATCGGTAATTGTGGGGCGCTTGGTCATGGGTCCTATTCTGATTGGTTTTTGACGCAGGCTGGCTCTCTGTCACCTAGCGCGATTCGACAATGCTTTCGGGTGGGCAAAGTGAAGACGCCCGCATACTGAATGATCGACAGCGTATTGGACTACTCCAGACGTAGACCGGCCGGGTATAACGGAAGGTTCATTCGCTTAGGGCGGCGATGATTTGCACTCACACATTTAGCGCTTCTGATACATGGTCCGTGAGGCGCCGTTTAGAGCCTGCGAGTCGATCGTTCAGGTCATGTGACCAGCTTGGCGAAACCGGTCGCGGTGCGTCGCCCTTACTCGGCGGAGGATAGCCGGTTTGATGCCTCGGCAAGCTGATGACCGCAGAAGGCGGCTTTCATCTGCGCTTGGTCCAATTCTCCTTCCCAGCGGGCGACGACGAGGGATGCCACTGCGTTACCAACGCAATTCGTCAACGCCCGGCATTCGGACATGAAGCGGTCGATGCCGAGTATCAGGGCCATCCCAGCAACGGGAACACTCGGAACCACCGCGAGCGTAGCAGCCAGGGTGATGAAGCCCGCACCTGTCACACCTGCAGCGCCCTTGGAGGAAAGCATCGCAACGAGCAGCAGCAGCACCTGATCGCCGATTGACAGATCGGTGTTCGTCGCCTGCGCGATGAAGAGGGCCGCCAGGGTCATGTAGATATTCGTGCCGTCCAGATTGAACGAATATCCGGCCGGGATGACGAGACCCACAACCGAACGCCTGGCGCCCGCCTTCTCCATCTTCTGCATGAGCGAGGGGAGCGCGGCCTCCGAGGAGGACGTTGCGAGGACAAGCAGCAGCTCTTCCTTGATGTAGCGAATGAGAGAACAGATCGAAAAGCCGTTGTAGCGGCAGACCGCGCCGAGAACCCCGAACACGAAGAGGAAGGCGGTGAAATAGAACGTCGCGACCAGCATCGCGAGGTTGACGACCGAACCGATGCCATATCTGCCGATGGTGAAGGCCATTGCGCCGAAAGCGCCGATCGGCGCGGCTTTCATCAGAATGCCGACGAGCTTGAAGACAGGCGCGATGAGCGCCTGAAGGAAGGAAACGACAGGCTTGCCCGTCTCTCCGGCCATCGCGAGCGCCATGCCGAACAGAACCGAGAAGAACAGCACCTGCAGGATGTCGCCTTCCGCGAAGGCGCCGACTATCGTTGGCGGGATGATGTTCATCAGAAAGCCGGTGACCGACTGCTCGTGGGCCTTTGCGGCATAGGTATTCACGGCCTGGACATCGAGCGAGGCCGGATCGATGTTGAGGCCGGCGCCAGGCTGGACGACATTGGCGACGATCAGGCCGACGATCAGCGCGAGCGTCGAGAAGGTGAGGAAATAGACCATTGCCTTGCCGGCGACCCGGCCGACCTTGTGAAGATCGTTCATGCCGGCAATGCCGGTCGCAATTGTCAGGAAGATGACAGGCGCGATGATCATCTTGACCAGCTTGATGAAGGCATCACCCAGCGGCTTCAGGCTCTCGCCGGTCCCCGGATAGAAATAGCCAATTGCGACGCCGAGGGCGATGGCGGCAAGCACCTGCGCGTAAAGCTTGGCATAGAAGGGTTTGCGGGGCGCGGGACTCGCGCCGCGGACTTGTGCAGCTGACACTGTTTCTCTCTCCCTGACCGGATCGAGGTGGCGTGACTTCTCCCGGGCTTCTCCCTATCGCGGCGCTCCGGTCGAACGCTGCACCAACGCCGCCGCAATACCCATGCCAAATGGATCCGCATGACCTGAACTGACGTTGGGCTCGCCAACTGATCGGATGCGGTGGCACAAGACGGGAATGACAAGGCCGCCGTCCAGCACGCGCTTGATGTTCTCCGGCAGATTGCCGGTCGATCTCTCTGGCTTGCGGTTTTGCTGCACATCGTGGTGGGCTCCTCGGTTTGCCGACTTTGGGAAGGGCCGCATCGCTGGCACCAGAGCGGAGAATTGCCGTGTTCTTTGCCGCGCTCCCGCTGCAGCGACAGCTTGAAAGCGACGTCGAGACGTAGGGATTGACGCCGCTGGTGCTGACCGCGACGATGCGGTTCAGAAGTTCCGAGCACCGCCGAGAAAGCCGCGCTCGACCGCCAGCTTCGCGCCTTCACACGCGACGCCGCCGCCTTATCTGCGTCATCAATATCGAGGAAATGGCGGTTGCCGCGACCGACCAGTGCCGTCGGCAGTGATTATCGCTCCCGCCCCTGGTTCGCAGGCGCTGGTGAATGGCACGGCCCGGCAATTTATACTCGGCGCGGTCAGCCGCTCGGGCACCGCATCGCCGGCGCCGTATTTCTGTCGTTCAACATCGCCGACAAAAATTAGAACTGATGAATTCTATCATAGGCCGCGAGGTTTCCTTTCACGAATGAAAGAAAGCTCGATTGACTATCCCGGCTCGCTCCAGTCTTTTGAAAATCAACGTGTGGTTGCCCCCGTGCAAGCCGAGAACGTGGCCAAGCTTAGTGGAGGGAGAGCCAAGCGATGCGTCAGGGGTCGACCCGCTTTGTACTCGACCACACGGCGGTGGCACGAGTTCACTTCAGAGCATTTTCGCGCTTGCCCGCGACGTCGCGGGCGCACATGCCGCCGGCATGCATTTCATGGCGCGAGATCGAGGATCACATGCACCACAACATTCCCAAATCAGAACAAAATGCCAGCGAGTGCCGCATTTCGCTTCCGGATGCGAAAAGGGCTTACCCAAAGTCCGAGACGAACACCGCGGTCCCTTTTGTGCCATCGCACGAGCACGCGCTTACCGGCATCTTCGAAATATCGAAAGTACTCACCGACCCCGCCCGGCTCGAAGTCACGTTGGCCAAGGTCGTCGATCTCCTGCCCTCGTTTGTGCAGATGCGGCACGGCATCATCGCTCTGTTCGACGCTGAGGGCATACTGGACATCACCGTAGTCACCGGCTGCGACGAGAACAGCGATGAGCGCTCCCGGATGCGTCTGCCGCGCAAGGCAATCGATCGGATTGTGACGACGGACACGCCGCTCGTCGCCGAGAACATAGCGGTGCATTCGGCCTTCACTGCCGCTGACATAGAGGTGCTTGGGGTCTCCGACCCCGTGTCGTTCATCGGCGTTCCCATTCGTGTTGATGGGAACGCCGTAGGCACGCTGACTATCGACCGCGCCTTGGACAGCAGGTCAACGTATCGGCTCGATTATGATGTCCGGCTGCTCACCATGATCGCCAACATGGTGGGACAGACAGTCAAGTTGCACCGCTTCTCCGCGGGCGACCGCGAACGACCGACAGAGGTGGAAGATCGGCTGCAAACGCAATTCTCTGATGTCAAGCACCCTGCACCGCAGCGCAAGAAGGTTCACGTCAAGGGGATGATTGGCGATAGTCCGGCGCTAAGCGCGCTGCTCGAGAAGATCGCAGTGGTAGCTAAGGCAAAGACCACGGTTCTGTTGCGAGGCGAATCCGGTACCGGGAAGGAGCTGGTCGCCAAGGCAATTCACGAGTTGTCGCCGCGCGCCAAGCGGCCCTTCATCAAACTCAATTGTGCAGCGCTGCCAGAGACAGTCCTGGAATCCGAATTGTTCGGTCATGAGAAGGGTGCCTTCACAAGCGCGTTCAATTCCCGCAAGGGTCGCTTTGAGCTCGCCGACAAGGGGACGTTGTTTCTGGATGAGATCGGCGAGATCTCGGCCTCCTTCCAGGCAAAGCTACTGCGCGTGCTGCAGGAGCAGGAGTTTGAGCGCGTCGGCAGCAACCAGACCATCAAGGTCGACGTTCGCGTGATTGCCGCCACGAACAGGAACCTTGAAGAGGCGGTTGCAAGGAATGAGTTCCGCGCCGACCTATATTATCGCATCAACGTGGTTCCCTTGCTGGTGCCGGCATTACGCCAAAGGCGCAGCGATATTCCGCTCCTCGCAGCTGAGTTTCTCAAGAATTTCAACAATGAGAACGGCCGTACGCTGACCTTCGATGCGCGTGCGATTGAAGTACTGATGAAATGTGAATTTCCCGGCAACATTCGCGAGCTTGAAAATTGCGTGCACCGGACAGCGATCCTGGCGGAGGGACGATCAATCGGGAGAAACGACTTTGCGTGCTCCCACGACCAATGCTTTGCCGAGGCACTGCGGAAGAGCAGATCGGGCAAGGCCGCGCTGCAACCAGCGCCAATCCTCCCAGAGGAAGTGAATCCGGCCACGCCGCCGGATGCGGCCGCTCGTTCGGCCGCCACCACAGTCCCGCCTGCCGGAGCAACCCACTCATTGGGCGCGAGGACCACCGACGCCGAGCGCGTCATTGCTGCCATGGAAAGATGTGGCTGGGTGCAGGCAAAGGCGGCGCGCCTGCTTGGACTGACCCCGCGCCAGATTGGCTACGTGCTGAGGAAATACGGCATCGAGGTCAAGCGTCTGTGAAAGCATGACTCAGGCGGATTAGCTGAGACCGCTTAGCGGCTTGGCCCGCGCAGGGATGCAGATCCGCGTCCGCGTCAAGTCGATCCGACCGAGGACAGCCTGGCCGAATTCCCGTGGCAGCCGGCGTTGCGACCATCTTGTGAAAGGCGACGCTGCCATCGTCAATCCGTCCGCCATGTTGCTCTCGTTGCGAGCTCATACGGATGCCCCTGTGCGACTGAAACGGAGATAAAATATGTCCGATGCAAAACTGCAAGCTGTGCTTTCGTCTCTTCCGCAAGGGACGCGACAGTTAGATGCTCTGCCGTCCAACGGACCAGCGCCGGACAAAAGTTTTGTCAAGCTGAATACGAATGAGAACCCGTTTCCGTTGCCGCCAATCATAATGCAAAGTGCAGTGGCGGCCCTCAATCGCCAGTATCTGTATCCGGACGACGATAACATCAGCTTGAGGGAAGCAGCGTCCAATACCTATGGGGTATCCACGGATCAGGTCATCGCAGGCAACGGGTCGTCTGAACTGCTCGGACTCATCTACAGAGCTTTCCTCGCCCCTGGCGACAAGGTGGCGATGATATCGCCAGGGTTTTCGTTCAACCGCAAACTTGCCATGTTGCATGGTGCTGAGTTTCTCGAGATCGGATGTCAAACTCATTCGCTGCCAATGGAGCAATTGCTTTCCGGTCCGGCAAAAGACGCCAAGTTCATTCTGGTGGCCAATCCAAACAATCCGACCGGAACATTCCTCTCGATAAGCAATATCGAACGCCTCGTGGCACAATCGGATCGCCTGGTCGTCCTTGATGAGGCCTATGTCGACTTTGCACCCGATCACGGGCTGCGCCTCATCAACCGTTATTCGAACCTTCTGATCTTGAGAACATTTTCGAAGAGCTATGCCGCCGCCGGCATTCGCGTCGGTTTCGGTTTCGGTCACCCTGAGATTATTGGCAGGCTGCGCAACATCCAGAACGTCTTCAACATGAACGTGATCGGGCATGCGGTTGGTATCAGCGTGCTTGCGCATCGCGGCGCCTACGCAGAGAACCACAAGCACATCAGACATGAACGACAGCGAGTGACAGCCGCACTGTCGCAACTTGGATTTTCCGTAACGCCCTCCCACGCAAATTTCTTGCTAGCCCGTGTGCCAGCGGGACAGGACGGCTCATGGTGGCAAGCAGCCTTGGAAAGGCAAAAGATACTCGTTGCCTACTTTCCGGACAATGGTTTGGAACATTGCATCCGCGTCAGCATCGGCACAAAAGAGCAATTGGATGCATTTCTTGCTGCCGCTCGCGATATAGTTGGAAGCTTAAACATACCAAGCACCACGGGCAGGGGAGCGTCAGGCTCTGCTCGTTCGGTACGCTGACGCTAATCCGATATCACACATTGCTATCTTTAGACTTGCTTGGTCACCCAAGCACGACTCATTTTTCTTTAAAATCAGGGACAATATCGAGTGACAAACGTCTTTCCTTCAAACCTAGCCTTCGGCATCTTCGATCATCTGGACGAGGACGGCCTCGATATCGCCCGGCAGTACGAAGATCGCCTGATATTAGCAGAGGCGTGCGATCAGCTAGGGTTCTATGCCTATCATCTCGCAGAGCACCACTGTACCCCCCATGGGAGAGGTCCATCGCCGAATCTGTTCTTATCGAGCGTCGCCCAGCGCACCCGGCGCCTGCGTCTCGGACCCTTGGTGATGCTGCTTGCGCTTTATCATCCGCTGCGTGCGTTCGAAGAGATCTGTATGCTGGACCAGTTGAGCGGTGGCAGGCTCGAACTGGGCATAGGGCGCGGTGCTCTCCCGATCGAATTGGGTTACTTCGGGATTGGTGCGGACGCGGTGCCGGGCCGCTATGCGGAAGCCAGCGAAATTCTTGTTGAAATACTTGTTAATGCCATGAAGGTTGGCACGCTGTGCTATCAAGGCCGCCATTTTGAGCTCAATGACGTTCCTTTGACGCTAAGACCTCATCAGCGTCCACATCCGCCGACATGGGTCGCCGCCAATCGACCCGAGTCCGCAGCCTGGGCCGCTGCGAATGGAGCAAATATCGCGTGTGTAGGACCTTCCTCTTCTGTTCGCAAAACTACTGATGCGTTCCGCGCCTATCGAGAGGACAACGCTGGCGCGGGCGATCAAGCGCCATTTATTGGATTGCTCCGCATGGTCGTGGTTGGGCGTTCTGAAACAGACGCGTATTCGATCGCGGCACCTGCTTACGATCGATGGCTCAAGAGCTTCCAATTCCTTTACGACCTTAATGCCATCCCGACTCCACCAAACCTGCCGCTGACCTTCGATGCGGCAATAGAGCGTGAATTGTGTGTGGTAGGATCAGCAGAATCTGTGCGAAAAGCTCTGTTAGATCAGTTGGAAGAGGCAGGTGCCAACTACCTGCTTTGTCAACTGGCATTTGGAAATCTGCCGCTAGAAGCTTCCCTGTACACCGCGACGACCATTCAATCCGAAATCATGGCTCGATTTGTCTGACCATGAAATTCGCGGTCTGATCCGAAGGTAAATCGTTGTAACAGCGCTCCCTCACATTGCTCGAGCGTGCACGTGGTGGGGATTGGGAAATCGTGAGGGAGGCCAAACTGACGACGAGCCGGCGGCACAGATTACCAGGTTTGTGCGTTGGCCGGCATCTGGGCACGGTGTGAGACTGCACGATCCTAAGGAGATGATGGCCGAGCGCGTCACGATGCCGGCACGCATCTGCTCGTCGCGCTCGCGCTAGTCGTTGCCCATAGCCCGCCGCAAGAGGTTCTTCTCGACCGGGGCGGCGCCGGTGGCGGCTCCCGCATCCAGCTTCATCAGCGGCTCGGCGGTAGCAAAGCCGTCACTCGCTACGGCGCTGTTGAGGGCGCGCTCGCGAGCGGCTTTGCTACGCCGAGCGACACCACCTGGAGCGAGTTCGCCCGATGTCGCGGCGTGCACCGCGGTCGGATAACGACGCTGGAGGAAATCGTTCGCAGCCGGTCTTCACGATCCGCGCGAGTGCTTTGCATGAATGCTGCCTGCTTCCTCGTCTGCGGCGGCCTGAGTGTCCGCCGGCACGCCCGAAGTCAATGTCAGTACCACAAGGCCGCCAAGACGTCAGGTCTGGGAGCCGGCTTGTACGGTCGTATCGTGTTCTGGAATATCGTCAAAGGAGGCGTAGTTGAGATTGTAGAGTTTGGAATACAGGCCCCCCATGGCTATTAGCTGATCGTGGTTGCCAGTCGCAATAACTTGGCCATTCTGAAGCACGATGATGCGGTCGGCACCCCGGATCGTGGCAAGACGGTGGGCGATGACGAGGCCAGTGCGCCCTTCAAGCAGCTTTATCAGAGCCTTCTGAATCTGCATTTCCGTGTAGCTGTCGATGTTGGCGGTAGCTTCGTCGAGCACGAGGATCTTGGCGTCGGCGACGAGGGCGCGGGCGAAACTGATAAGCTGGCGCTGGCCGAGAGATAAGTTGTCGCCGCGTTCGCCAAGTTGGGTCTCATACCCGTCGGCGAGGCTCATTATGAAGTCGTGGGCGCCGACCGCCTTGGCGGCCTCGATCACCTTGTCGCGCGTGGCTTCCGTCTTGTGGTATCGAATGTTCTCGAAGACCGTCCCGGTGAACAGGAACGGCTCCTGCAGCACCATGGCGACCTGGCGGCCGAGCGATTCCTGGGTGAGATCGCGCACATCATGTCCGCCGACCAGCACTTGGCCCTGCTGAACATCATAGAAGCGGTGGACCAGGGCCATCGCGCTCGATTTGCCAGAACCGCTCGGCCCGACCAGTGCGACCGTCTCGCCGGGATTGACCCGGAAGGAGACATTTTTCAGCACCGAACGGTTCGGATTGTAGCCGAAGGTGACGTCCCTGAACTCGACCGAGCCGTCCATTTCGGGCGAAAGCATCTCGGCATTGGGTTTGTCCTGAACATCGATCTTGACGTCGAGCACATCGGTCAGGCGCTTGCCTGAGGCCATGGCGCGCTGCATGACCGAATATTGCAGGGTGAGTGAGCGGATCGGGTCAAAGAAGCGCTGGATGTAAAATAGGTAGGCAACCAATACGCCCACATCTATGCGGCCATTCATGACCATCGAGCCGCCGACCACAATAACGGCGGCCATGGCGAGGCCGGTGAGGCCATCGACGATAGGCACCATGACCAGTGCATATTTGGCAGCGATCAGGTGGGTCCTGAGGTTGGCATGGGCCTTGTCGTCAAAAAGGATGAAATTCACCTGCTGGCGGTCCATTGACTGGACGGTGCGCACGCCGTGAATGGCTTCGGCCAGCGCGCCGTTGACGACGGAATTAGTCTCGTGTGCGGCCATGAAGGCGTCGCGGGCACGCGGCAGCCAGACAATGCGGACGATCACCAGGACCGGCAGAACCGAGAGCGTCAGGAGGCCGAGGCGGAAGTCGAGCCACAGCATTACGAAAACGATGCCGAAGAGAAGCGCAACATCGCCTACGGAATATACCGAGGTTTCGAGGAATTCCTGTATGGAGTTGACGTCGCCTTGCAGGCGCGACATGAGGCGTCCGACCTCGGTCTTGTCCATGAAGGAGAGCGAAACCTTCTGCAGATGGCCAAACATGGCGCGGCGGATGTCGAACAGGACAGTTTCGGCCACTTTCCCAACCACGGTTTCCTGCATGTAGCCGGCAGCGAAATTGACCAAAATCGCCAAAACGAACGCGCCGACGGCCGCAAGCTGGGCTGAGCGATCGGTCCTTGCCGGGTTCATGCCCTGGTCGATCGCGTAGCGGATGATCAACGGGATGAGAAGCTGCGTCCCGGTGAAGATCAGCATTGCTGAAATGGTGATGACTACCCTGGCCCGATAGGGACGGACGAAGGTCCAGATGCGCCGGAGGATGCTCTTGTCGAAAGCCCGGCCGAACATCTCCTCCTCGATGCGGTGCGAGCCGACAACGGCGCGCGGAGGGCGTCTGCCGTCGTCACGTTCGGCTTCGAGTTCGCCGGCGCGGCCCTGCGCCATCAGCGGGCGCCCCCATACTGGGTCATAATGTCATCACCCGGGCGCGTCTGGAGATCGTAAAGGGCCCTGTAGCGTCCCCGCTTCGCCAAAAGCTCTTGATGCGTGCCGCGTTCTACGATTTCGCCGTTATCGACAAAAAGGATCTGATCGGCGTGCATAAGCGCACTCAGCCGGTGCGCGATGATGATCGTCACCCGATCCTTGGCGAAGCGCCGCATCGCCGCGCGGATGCGCTGCTCGGTGCCGGCATCGATCGCCGCCGTTGAGTCGTCGAAAACGACGACGGAGGGGCGCAGCATCATGGTGCGAGCAATCGTGAGACGCTGGCGCTGGCCGCCAGAGAGAGAGACGCCGCGTTCGCCCACGACCGTCTCGTAGCCTGCTGGGAGCCCGAGGATGTAGTTGTGGAGCTGGGCGAATTCGCCAGCGCGTTCGATTCGCTGTCTCTTCGCCCAGGGATCGCCATAAGCGATGTTGTTCTCGATCGTGGTGGTGAATAGGAATGCATCCTGCTGTACGACGGCGACCGCCTTGCGAAGCGTCGCGAGGGTGACATTACGAATGTCCTGGCCGTCCAGCATGATGGCGCCGCCGGTCACGTCGTAAAAGCGGGGGACCAGATGAGCCATCGTCGATTTGCCCGAACCCGGCGGACCGACGATCGCGATCGTCTCGCCTCTACGGGCCTCAAAGCTGAGGTTCTTCAGAATGGCGCGGTTTTCGGCGCTGGGGTACGCAAACGAGACATTGTGGAAGCGCAGAGTGCCGTCGCTTATCTCGAGCGGTCTGGCCTCGAGAGCATCCCTGATTGTGATCTCCTGGTCGAGGAGACCGAAAAGCCGCGAACCGCAGCTAGAAGCGCGGGCAAAGGCATTGACCATGAGGCCGATCTGGCGGACTGGCATTTGCAGGATTGTCATGAAGGTCAGGAAGGTCGCCACCGTTCCGACGCTTATCTCGCCAGCGACGAGCTTGCTGCCACCGATCCAGAGCACCAATCCCATTGCGAAAAAGAAGGACAAGGTCATCGCCGACGTGCTGGGCACGTAGATGTCAACTCGGTCGTGGGCGAGGTCGAGCGCGTTCTTGGAAGCGCCGTCGAACTTCAGCATCTCATAGGCTTGAGCCGCAAAAGCGCGGACCACGCGGATGCCTGCGAGATTTTCCTCCATCACGCGGCTCAGTACCGAAAGCCGCTCATGCAGGTCGAGCCAGGTGGCGCGCAGCCTAAGCTGTGTGGCCGATGAGCGCCAGGCGACAAAAGGCACGAAGCTCAGCGCGACCAGGCCGAGCATGGGATCGGTCGAGATCATCATGTAGGCGCCGATCCCGATCAGCATGGTGAGCAGGAGCACGCGAACGAGCGCGGTGGAAAAATACATCCGCACGCCTTGGAGATCGAGCATTCCGATGGTGATCAGATCGCCTGAATGGACCCGGTCGTGAAAGGAAAAGCTGAGACGCTGGATCTTGTCGTAGTAGGCGAGCCGCAGTTCGTACGCGACATGATGCCCGACGGCTTCGGCAAAATAGTTCTGCGCCATCGTGAAAAGGCCGCGTAGCGCGCTGACGGCGAGCAGCACGAGAGCCGGGATCCAGAGCGCTTGTCCTGCCGCGGTCCCCGCGACACCGCCCCCGATGGCTGTCTGGGTCTGGTCGACAGCCCGGCCGAGCAGCTGGGGAATGAGCAACTGGAGGATTGCAGCCATGATCGTCGAGCCCATAGCGAAGGCGACCTGCCAGGGATGCCGCAAATTCATACGCGTGATGCGCAACAGCGTACTTAAATCCCGGCCCCAGCGCGCCGCTTCCACATGGGTCAACGAATTCAGAGCGTTCGTTGCGCTGCCGATAGCATCACTGCTCACAGGTGTATTCCCGACTGCATTTTGCGCCTTCGAGGCAAGCCGAAGGACCAATCATCAAAGGGGCCCGCCATTGTTAATCCTGTCCACCACCTGCAGCAGTGCCCGTTCCTATAAGCCGAGCCGCGGCTTCACTTACTGGCATGTCGATCACCGTGATTCCGCTTGCCGCAAGGAAACGCGCTTCGTTTCTGGTCAGCGTTTCCGCGTCCATTACCGCGCAATGTGGACCTCGGGAGCGCTTCATGATCTGCCTGGCGTAGGTGCGCAGCATCTGATCGTTGAAGCGGCAGCCAACGAAGAAAAATCCACGGGTGATGCGCCCTTCCTTCACCACGTCTGGGATCGGTGTCTGGATATCGATTTCGGTCAGGACTTCGACATAGTCGGAATCTGCGACGAGAAAGTTTTGCGCAGGCCTAATACTCCCGTGAGGTGTATAGAGAACCGTCTTTTCCCCCGATCGGGGGTCGAGTTCCCTCCCGGACAAATCGTAGGTTTTCGTCCAAATGTTACCGATTTCGTTCGCCCGCGTGACGCCTTGTATCTCAACGACGTCCGTTCGGCCGGTCTCTACGAGAGCCGTGCGCATCGCGCCGTCGTACCAGCTGTCGACGATGAGGGAGAGCGGCAGCCTTGCGAGCCAGGCGTGGAGGAGGGTCGGCGCCACCGGCGCTGCGAATATGTCGGTCATCCAAGCTTGAAGCGTTCGGCGATGCCGGCGCTGTTCGATGAACTGCGCAACCGACCACATATTGGTGCGGATCCTGGAAGGGGCTGGCGCCCGTGCATTGAGTGCCGCGGCAACGACCTCCGGCGTATGCGGCACAGGCGGTTCCGCACAGTTGAACCCAAGAAGACCCGGACCGAGATAGGGGATCACCTGATCGGCGGCGAGCGCTTCGTTCGCCAGGTCAAGCAGCTTTTCGGCAAAACTGTCCCGCACGATGACCAGGTGGCCCGATGTCAGGATCGTGTTCATGCTCGTTTCCTCGCGACGCACCTTATGAACGGGCAGCATCAGTCCTCTTCGGAAACCTTCCTTGCCTCGACGGTGATCGGCAGACGCGTATCCCGTGGAAGATCGGGTAGGAGGAGCCGCCACCCGTTCCTGAGCGTCACAGTTCCGCCCCACAACTCTTCCTTCTCGAGCTTGATGATCGGCTCTTCGAGGTCCTTCTTCGGGACATACGCCGACAAGCCAGCATCGGTCCTGCGGATCATGACTTTCATCTGGCCGTCCCTTCATTGGTATTGCTATCAGCACTGCAGGGCACCTCGGCTTTGTCGAGGCTCATCAGTTCACGCGCTCGCATGCCGACGACTGTGCCACGGTCGATCCATTCGACCGCATAGATGAAGAACTGCTGGAGAAAGGTGCCAATGTCGCGCACATATCCCTCGTCGCCCTTCCGCACGAGATTTTCGCCGATCTCCCTCCCAGGATAGGTGCCGTCATTCTTTATGTGGCGAGTGGCACGTACCCGCTCTCCCGGCATGAATCGTGGAGGCCTGCGGATTTCGACCTCCTCTTCGCGTCCGAGCGACATGTCCGTTCCCTGATTTCTCTTGAGGCTGCAGATTGTGAACAAAGGCGTTCCAGGCGTCCTGCGAAGGCATCCGCGACCATGTCGGCGGCCCAATGTCCGTCACGCAGGAACGCAGGTCCTCGGCACCGGGCATACCGAGGCACATTGCTGCGCATCGAAGACCCCCTCGCATTCGGTGCACTTTTGCGGCTCGATCACATAGCTCTCGCCTTTGAACTTGATCGCGCCGGAGGGACACTCGAATTCGCAGGCGCCGCATTGGGTGCATTGGGATGCGATGATCTTGAAAGCCATTTTAACTCCTGGTCCGAATGGATGAGACGCGCTCAGGCCGTCGCCGCGAGTGCGGGGGTCCCAGACGCGGCCGCGTAAATCGCGCTGATTGCGGTCTCGATATAGTCGTGGGCATATGCGTCGGTGGCTTGGATTCCAGCGTCGGCGAGCTGATCCTGCGGGCAGTTTCCGATCTTGGCGCACAGCACGATATCTATGCCTTCAAGCGCTGCGATGACGCCATCGAGGGCGGCTTCTCCGCCCCAGCCGCCGAGGCAATACTGCTCCACCTTCCGATGCCCGACAAAACTGATCCCTCTCGGCGAGGCTTGATAAACCTGGAATTCCTTCGCATGGCCGAAATGTTCATTGACGCGGCCGCCACCCTTGGTCGCCACCGCGAAGAGAAGGGACTTGCCGGGGCTCGCTGCCTTGACCAATCCGATCGCTTCTCTCCTAGCCGCCACGTGATCACGGCGCTCCTCCGCGACCAGCTCCCGATAGGCCTTGCGATTGCTGGCATCGTAGGTGACCTCGCCGGGAATCCGGTCGACTGTGAATTCCTGGCCACGATCCTCTCCGAGCAGGCCGACGGCATCTGCCCGGCACTGCCGGCAGTGGCGCATCAACTGGGCGCCGCCTTCGACACGATCCTGAAGAGCCTTCATCTCCATTGCGTTTGGGCCGCGTTGCCCGCTCAGTCCGTAGTGCGTGCCGTGCGCCGGGTCCGAAATCAGCGGCATGAGGTTGTGCAGGAACGCGCCTCGCTCCTTGACCCATCTATTCACCTCGATCAGATGCTCATCGTTCACGCCGGGGATCATCACCGAATTGATTTTGGTGAGGATGCCGCGCGCGGTCAGCATCTCCAGACTCAACATCTGCCGCTCGTGCAGGATCCGGGCGGCTTCGATGCCGACGTAGCGGCGATGGTCGTAAAAGATCCAAGGATAGATCTTTGCACCGACCTCAGGGTCGACCATGTTGATGGTGATCGTCACGTGATCGACATTCATGTCGGCAAGCTCATCGACATGGTCCGGCAGCGCGAGCCCATTCGTGGAGATGCAAAACTTGATGTCTGGGATTTCCCTGGCGACTCGTTCGAACGTTGCCTTCGTCTTCTTCCAGTCGTAACAGGCATCGCCAGGTCCGGCGATGCCGAGCACGGAAAGCTGCGGCACCTCGTTGGCGACCGCGATCACCTTGCGTAGCGCCTGGTCGGGCGTCAGCTTTTCGGAGACCACCCCAGGCCGGCTTTCGTTGGCGCAGTTATATTTGCGATTGCAGTAGTTGCACTGGATATTGCAGCCGGGCGCGACCGCGACGTGCATGCGCGCGAAATAGTGATGCGCCTCTTCTGAAAAGCAGGGGTGATCCTTGATCTTGTCCCAGACAGCCGGATCCGTGTCGTCCGGCTTTATCGACGAGCCGCAGGACGAAGACGCGCAGCCACCGGCTTTCACGGTGGCAAGCAACTGGTCATCGAATGTCGTGCTGAGGCTCTCAAGCGAAATTGCCGGTGCGGACATCGAACGGCTCCGTTGCTGGGTGAATGTCGCAGTTCAAACCGCAAGACCTATGCCAGCTCAAAGAGCGGTTTTGGTTCACGAATTGGCTTTCGTGTCGGATTCCGTCGGATTGCTCCGACACACCTTTGTCGGGCTTCCGACAGTGGACAAGCAAATCGGGTCGCGAAGGCTACCAGCCTTGGGCGCGAAGGGTGTGAGGGAGACTACTCCGGGCTTACGTTTGACGTCATCACGACGTCTAGAATTTCTTCACCTCGATGCCATATCGGCGCAGCGCGTAGCCGATTTGCCGCGGCGTGAGGCCGAGGATACGAGCCGCCCTGGCCTGAACCCAACCGGCCTTGTCCATCGCGTCGATCAGCCGGTCGCGTTCCGTCAGACGCGGGGGACAAGCGGGATCGTTTGGATCGCCGGCCGCAAGGGGAGATACGTTGCCTGCGGAGGCACCGATGCGACTGGCCGGCAGCCGCAATCCGACCGGCACTGCGTTGACCCGTGCGAGATCGTCGATGGTATTGCCGCCATTCGAGCGGTCGGCTCGCTTCCAGAGGAGCCAGGAAAGGCACTCGCTCTTCTTACAGGCGAAATCGGATGGCGTGATCGTCCTTGAACGCGCAAGTGTGGCCGTCCTTTGGACGCAGTTCTCCAGCTCGCGGACGTTACCAGGGAAGTAGCATTGCGAGATCAGGTCAAGCGCCGACGGCGCGAAGGCGAGTGCGCGATCGTTCTCCTTGTTGAATCGATTGAGGAAGGCGTTCGCAAGGCGTGGAATATCGCCGGGTCGCTCTCTGAGCGGAGGCAGGATAATTGGCACCACATTGATGCGGTAATAAAGGTCGGCCCTGAACTCCCCTTTTATGACGGCCGTCTCGAGGTCCTTGTTGGTGGCGCATATGAGGCGCACGTCGACCTGTAGCGTTTTGGTGCCGCCGACTCGCTCCAACTCGCCTTCCTGCAAGACACGCAACAGCTTGGCTTGAAAGGCCGGCGAAATCTCGCCGATTTCATCAAGTAGCAGCGTTCCCTCATTTGCCAATTCAAAACGACCGGCGCGCTGGGAGATAGCACCCGTGAAAGCGCCCTTTTCATGCCCAAACAGTTCTGACTCCAGAACGCTTTCAGACAGTGCGGCGCAGTTCAATTTGACGAAAGACTTCTTCCTCCGACGTGAGAGCTTATGGATGGCTTGCGCAAAGAATTCCTTGCCGGTGCCGCTTTCACCCCGCAGTAGCACGGTGGAATTGGTCCCTGCTACGACCGAGACGGTTTCGAGCACCTGCTTGAGTGCGGGGCTTTCCCCGATGATCCCTTCGATTTTGACATCCGCATGCCGGGCAGGGTCGTAGGTCCTCCCCTCGTTGGGCGATTTCTCCGGTCTCCATTGCTCATGGACAGACCGCTGACGATCTGTACTCAGGATGCGATGGAGACGGATCGTCCGGCCGACAAGGTTGGCGACCATCGTCAGGAAGCATGTGTCCTCGTCGTCGCGAAAGTCGGTGGCGCCGTCTCCGGCGCGGTCGATCGACAATGTCCCAAGGATTTTATGATCAGCCTTTAGCGGGATACCGATAAAGGCAATTGGGATGGTGCCGCTGCTCGAAGATGTTTGAAGGTCAGCTTGAAATAGTTGGGACTTGCGGACGTCCGGTATGAAGAGCGGCGTCCCCGTAGCGACGATTTGATCTGTTATGGCCTGTGGTATGACGCGGCGAGTGCCTGATTGAGGTGCGTGGGTATTGCCGGCAGTTGCGGCAATCTCCGGCTCTCCTTCAGCGTCCAGGACGACGATTGCTCCGTGACGCATTTGCAGAAACGAAGGCAGGATGTTCACGACATTGGCGAGCGTAATCTCCAGCTCGCTGGGGGCGGTCAGCACCTTCGATATCTCGTAGAGTCCCCTGAGCGCGATATCTGCTTGGGGCATGCTTTTGATGGGCGGTTCAGGGCGGGTATCCCGAGGTGCTACCTCGTCGACCCGATCTTGCGGTACGTGAGCCATGGAAACACCTCAGGGGTTGTCGTCCAGAGTGCTCCTCCTTTTGTGTCTGAGTCTGAATTCTGAAAGCACAGTATTCACGAGCTTCTCTTCGTTGCGAGGCGATTCAAGCAAAGATGAGACTTGGCGTTGGTCGCGACCTCAGGTGTACCAAGACTAACCCTCTTGATACGTGCGTGCGTCGGTCATCCGAATTTGAAGAGGACTCCGAAACCGCCGCGTGGATAGTTCCACTCGATCTCGCCACTGGTCTCGCACAAAATCCGGCAGGTGCCGCACTCCATGCAGCCGTCGGCAGTGATCTCCACTTGACCTTTGTCGTTCAACTCATAACATTTCGCGGGGCAGACGTGGGTCAGCGCGAGCAAGTTCGCGCTTGGCCTCTCGTGCGGTAGCACTTTGATATGCGGACGGCCGGAATCCACCAAGTAGCGGTTCTGGTAAAGCTTGTCCTCGACACGTGACTTCGTCACTGCGATCGTCATTTCGTCTCCCCTCAGCGCCACGCCAATGCAAGGCGGACCGCGTCGCTGACCAACCCCCAGCGCGAGCGCGCCTTGATGAAGGCCGCCGTGGTCGCCTTTTCCTTCTCGATCTTCGGCGTGCCGTCGACACGCATGAAGTTCTGCGCGGCTTGCGACATCAACCGCGGATAAGCCGTGAAGTAATTGCAGGAATTGGTGTGGAGCAAGGCCGGCATGTCTTTGTATTTCCTTAGGTCCTTGACCACGAAGGACTTGTCCAGCATGGCTTTGTAAAGGGCGAGATTCCGTTTGGTCATAGGACCGTTGCGGCTCTTGACCTCGATGATTGCCTCAGCCGCGATGCGGCCGGAGGTCATGGCGAGGTTCGAACCCTCGCGGTGAATGGCGTTGTTCAGTTGCGCGGCATCGCCGACCACGACCCAACCGTCGCCAAAGAGCTGCGGAATAGCCTTGTAGCCGCCTTCGGGAATGAGATGCGCGGAATATTCTTTCACTTCCGAGCCGGCGATCAGCGGCCGGATCGAAGGATGGGTTTTTAAGGCGTCGAGGAGGACGTAAGGGCTCTCGACCATCGCGGCGAAATCGGAGACGAGGCAGCCAATGCCCAGTGAGATCGACTCCTTGTTGGTGTAGAGGAAGCCGAGCCCGGCCATGCTGCGGGAGGTCGTGCCCACCGCCTCGATCACGCAGCCTTCATCGCCTTTGAGGCCGAACCGCTGCTCAATGACCTCTTCGGGCAGGAAATGCATTTCCTTGACGGCGAGCGCCACGGTTTGCGGCTTCGGCATCTCGCGCAGGCCGGCCCGCGTGCCAAGCAGTCCGCAGACACCTTCTGCGAGAACGACCACGTCCGCGTAGATGGCTCCGCCGGCCCGGTCTGTGCGGACGCCGATCACCCTGTCCTTGGCGTCACGGATGAGTTCCGTCACGGTCGTCTCGCACAGAACCGTCGCGCCGGCCTCGCGCACCTTACGCGAAAACCATTTATCGAACTGGGCACGGATAATCGTGTAGCGGTTGGGCTTCGCCTCATTGAAGTCGTCCGACCGATAGTGAATCCCGGTGTGGGATGTGTCGTCCATCACCCAAAGCCGCTGTTCAACCAAATGCCGCTCGAGAGGCGCATCGTCCCGGAAATCCGGGATGATCTTCTCCAGCATGTTCGCGTACATGATGGCACCCTGGACATTCTTGGACCCCGGATATTCACCCCGCTCCAACTGCAGCACCTTCAGGCCGTGACTGGCCATGGTGTAAGCAGCTGCGTTTCCGGACATGCCGGCCCCAATAACAATGGCGTCGAATTGTTCCTCAATCATGTCCATCCCTTAGCTCGCAAGCTTATCGCGACTGTGGGGCGACAGCCGCCGGGTGAAGGCTTCCGTCAGTGCGGGCAGGAAGCGGATCGCGTCGGTGACGATCCCGAGGTGAGCGAAATCGAAAATCGGCGCGTTCGGGTCGGTGTTGATGGCCACGATGAGATCCGCCCCCTCGACGCCAACCCGATGCTGGACGGCGCCGGAAATCCCAGCCGCTATGTAAAGCTTCGGCCGGATGGTCTTGCCAGTTTGGCCGATCTGCCGATCAGCCGGCATCCAGCTCTTCTGGACCAACGGGCGCGAACAGCCATGCTCGGCACCAATTGCCCGCGCGAGATTCTTCACAAGCTGCAGGTTCTCCGCCGCGCCTAGACCGAGGCCTCCCGCAACCACGACGTCGGCATAGGCAAGATTTGCCTTTGCCGACTGACTATCCGGCAGGAAGCCGAGGATTTTGGTAACGATCTCGTCCTCGGCTACCGAGAGCTTGTGCCGGATGACACGCCCGACCGGTTTATCCGCCCGCTGCGGCATGGGCATGACCCTCGGTCGCACTGTCGCCATCTGGGGGCGGAAATTGAGCGTATAGATCGTGCACAACAAGGAACCGCCGAAAGTCGGACGGGTGGCGGCGAGCGAACCGTCGGTATCCACATCGAGTTCGGTGCAGTCGGCCGTGAGCCCTGTCTGCAAGGTCGTCGCCACGGAGCCGGCAAGATCCCTGCCGAGTGTGGTGGCACCGAGAAGAAGGATCTCGGGTTTGTGGGTATCGACCAGATCCGTCATCGCCTTGGTGAAAGGCTCGTTCCTGTAGTCGGCGAGCAGCGGCTCCTCGACGATGTAGACCAGGTCGGCACCATAAGCGAAGGCTTCGGCAACGGCGTTCCCGATGGCCTCTCCCGGCGGTCCAAGCACGACGCCCGCAAGCTGGACCTGAAGCTTGTCTGCTAACTTGCGGCCTTCGCCGAGCAGTTCGAATGATACGGGATGGACCTGACCGCGTTCGAGCTCGATGCAAACCCAAACGTGCCGGTAGTCCCTGAAATGCGCGGGCAGCTCCTTCTTTATGCCGGCACGGCCGGCGGCAGGGCGAGGGGTTTCTCGGTTCGCGTTCGACATCGTCTGATCCTTGCCCTCTCACGCGCCGCCGTTGAAGGCGAGCTCATGTTCCAACGCCGGCTGGCGGGTGAAGATTGCCGTGATGAGTTCGTCAGCGACATCGCGCAAAGCCATCTCGGCGGTGTCGATTTTTGCCGCCTTTTCCGCCCGCGCAGGAGGGGCGAAAACGCGCTTGACGACCGTTGGTGAACCGCGCAGGCCGCATTTGGTGAGATCCTCAATGCCGGCGTCGGCCGCACTCCATTTCAAGACCAGGCTGCGCGCGGCGCACAGGGCGTCCTGGATCGAGCCCCGGCGGATCTCGTTTGTGCCTTCCAGCATGGTGATGAGGCAAGGGAGCCTGCTCTTCAGCATCTGTGTGCCGCCTTCGGAGCGGCGCTCGACCTTGATCTCGCGTGCAGCAAGGTCAATAGAGGCGATCTTCGCGACATAGGTCAGTTGCAGGAGTCCGAGGCGCTTGGCGATGCCGGGCCCGACCTGGGCGGTGTCGCCATCGATCGTCTGCTTGCCAGTGAAGACGAGGTCTGGCGTGCCGAACGTCTCGCCAACCTTCGCGATTGCCTGGGAAAGGGCGAACGAGGTCGCCAGCGTGTCGGAGCCGGCAAAATAGCGGTCGGTCAAGAGCACCGCTCGGTCGGCGCCGTAACCGAGCGCCTTGCGCAGCGCGTCCTCTGCCATGGGCGGACCCATAGTGAGCACGGTGACTTCGCCACCATAGGCGTCGCGCAGCCTGAGGGCTTCTTCGAGGGCGAACAGGTCGTAAGGGTTGATGATAGTCGGAACACCCTGGCGCATGATCGTGTTCGTCACCGGATGGACCCTTATCTGTGCCGAGTCCGGCACCTGCTTGATGCAGATTACAATGTGCATTGGCGGTTTCTCTAGGCTCCTGTCCGGATGCGGGCTTGGCGGTTATCTCTTTGGAGCGCATCATTTGTGCCAACTGTTTTGCGCTGCCCCCTATTCCTAGAACTTCGCTTGGTTGCTTCCGAGGGCGCCGTGGTGCTGACGGATTTGTCGGCTTCTCGACATTGTCGCGTCGCAACCCGTGTCGCGGTCATTCCTGTCCGAACCGCTTCAGTACGGAGTCGAACGGGACAAAGGTGCGGCCCGGCGTGGCAGGTTTGTTCGGATCGTGGTCTTTGAGCACCTTGAAGACCCGATGCGAGAGCGGCGAGGAAATCGCGAAGTCTTCGTAAGCGCGTTCGAGCGTCGCGCGCACCCGCGCGGCAATCACCTGGTCGGGCAGACCGGAGAAATCTTCTTCGGCAAGGTATTGGCCCACGCGCTTCATGATATGGAGCCGCGAGACATTCAGCACCTTCGGATCATAGGAGACGCCAAGGACTGCGAAGAACTCCTCCGCAGCGGACAGGCGCTTCAGTCGTGCGAGGATGTCGGTGACATCGATAGGGCGGCTGTCAGCGGAACAATTCATTGCATTCTCCCTGGTCGGAAACCTGTGGTGTCGGTGCGCTCGCGCACGGCTGACCTGGACCCGCACAGCTCCGCGAGGGATGCCTCGCTGCACATTCCATCGTAGAGCTCGACCAGTTGAGTTGCAGTGACGGTCGATTTGGTCTCGGCCGCCTCGCGCCGGACGCGGGCCACCATCGCGGCTGCCAGATCCGGGTCGAGATCGCGACCGCTTTCGCTCAGCACATGGGCAATCGCAGTGGCGCCGGAATGCTTGCCGATGACGATACGCCGGCAGCGGCCCACGAGAGCCGGATCGAGCCCTTGATAAGTACGCGAGTCCTTTAGCAGCCCTGCGACGTGAATGCCGGATTCGTGGGTGAAAACATCGGCGCCGACGACCGGCTTAATGGCCGCGGTCTGCCGGCGGGCGGCCCAAGCCACCTGGGCGGCGAGGTCGGGCAATGCGGTCAGCTCGATGCCGGTATCCGCGCCGTCGAAGACCGCCATCGCGGCGGCCACCTCTTCCAGCGCGGCATTGCCCGCACGCTCGCCGAGCCCCAGGACGGTGACGGACGCATGGCGCGCGCCTGCGCGGATTGCGGCCAGCGTGTTGGCGGCAGCAAGTCCGAGATCGTTGTGCGCATGAAATTCAAGGTCGATTGGAGACTGCGCCACAAGCTGGACGACAAGTTCGAAGGTCGAAAACGGGTCGAGAACGCCGACTGTGTCGGCTAGCCTGACGCGGCTTGCGCCGGCGTGTGCAGCCGTCTCGATGACGCGGGCGAGATGATCCCGATTGGCCCGCGAGGCATCCTCGCAGCCCACCGCGACGAAGAAGCCGGCGGCGGCTGCGCGCCTCACCCTATGTTCGATGACCTGGAGCGCTCCCGCCTTATCGAGGCCGAGCTTGGCGGCAAGTTGGATGTCCGACGCAGGCAGCGATAGATTGACGGCGTGGACGCCGCTCTCGATCGCTGCATCGAGATCCAGCGACGTCATCCGGCACCAGGCCATGAGCCGAACCGGGAGACACCGCGCGACCACGGCGCGAATTGTTTCGATCTCGTCGGCGCCCATGACCGGCGTGCCGATCTCGATCTCTGTGACGCCGGCCGCCGCAAGAGACTCGGCGATCTCCTGCTTTTCCGTCGTGGTAAAGGCGACGCCGGGCGCCTGCTCGCAATCGCGCAAGGTCGTATCGTTGAGAAAGACATGACGGGTCATGAACGGTAGCCGGTTCTGCTGCCGCTCAGGCATAGACCGGATTGAACGTCTTCGGACCTTCGCTTACCCGGCCCAGAACTGGGAAAGCCACGCAGCTTCTCCACCATTGCCGGCATGACCTCGAGCACCCGGTCGACGTCCGCTTCGCCGTTGTCCCGCGCCAAGGAGAAGCGGACTGCCGCGTGTGGCGTTTTCATCGCGCTCAGGACATGGCTCGGTTCCAGAGAGCCGGAGGTGCAGGCAGAGCCGGAGGAACACGCGATGCCCACGCGGCTGAGGAGGAGTGGAATTCCATCACTTTCGACATGTTCGAAGGAGATGTTTGCGGTGTTGGGCAACCGTTCCAGGGGATCTCCAGTGACACAGGTGCTTGGGATGCGCTGGAGAATCCCGTCCTCTAAACGGTCGCGGAGCGACTTTACCCGTGTGGTCTCGTCGTCCATGAATTTCAAGGCGAGTTCGGCCGCCATGCCGAGCCCGACTATGCCGGGCGTATTCTCGGTGCCAGCACGCCGGTTGTGTTCTTGGTGGCCCCCCTTGATCAGCGAGTGGAAATTGACGCCACGTTTTACGAAAAGCGCGCCGATCCCTTTCGGCCCGTGCAGCTTGTGGCCGGAGAGCGACAGCATGTCGATTGCAGTCGACTTCAGGTCCATCGGAAGCTTGCCGACCGCCTGCACAGCATCGGTATGGAAAAGGGCGCCCACTTCCTTGGCCAACTCGGCAAGCCTGGCCACGGGGAAGATCACACCAGTCTCATTGTTCGCCCACATTATCGAGACGATTGCCACCTGTGGGGTGAGGGCGGCCATATAGGCGTCGAGGTCGAGCCGGCCGCGGCAATCCACCGGGATCCTGTGCACCTTGACGCGGCGGGTCTTCTCAAGATGCGCGCAGAGCGTCAGCACGGCGGGATGCTCGACCGCGGACGTCACGATCTCGGTTCGGTTGGGCGCCGCCTCGAGCGCCGAAAGAAGCGCTGCATTGTCGCTTTCTGTCCCACCCGAGGTGAAGGTGATCTCATCGTCGAACTCCGCGCCGATCAGAGCTTGCAACTGCCTCCGCGCCTTTCTCACCGCCGCACTGACTGAGGCGCCAAGAGCGTGCGCCGACGAAGGGTTGCCGAATTGATCCCTAAAGAACGGCAACATCGCTTGCACGACCTCAGGATCGACCCGTGTGGTTGCGTTGTTGTCGAGGTAGACAGGTTTCATGTGCGATCCTCAGTTGACCGGAATGACGCGAGCGCGCGACCGCCTCATTGAGGCTCTGGCGTATGCCGTTGATGATGATGGGCCCGAACTGGCAGCCGGCGCAGACGCCCGAGAGTTTGACGTAGACCGGATCGGCGTCGACATGGACAAGTCCGCAGTCGCCGCCGTCAGCCCGCAGGCAAGGACGCCCGAACACGACAACGTTATCGATAAGCCGAATTTGGCGCAGCGGCGCGATTTGGTCGCCAGCAGCTCGGGTGCCACCAGGAACCGAACTGTTTCGGCAGGCGACGTTCTTTGCATCCTACCGGAAGCGATTGCCGGTCCCGAGATCGGCTTTGACCTTGCCTTGTTCTTGAGGACGGGGACATCTGTTGTGCCGGCCATGTAAGCCTCCTCTTCCGCAAAAGAGTCCGGTGTCGGCAATCGCTTCATGGACCCGCACAGGCGCTTCGGGCGATCAACTGAAGGACTTGCCGCAGCCGCACTTCTCGCGCGCGTTGGGGTTATCGAAGACAAAGCCGGAAGATTCGAGCCCGGTGAGGAAGTCGACGGTCATGCCGGCGACATGGGGTTGGGAGCCCGCGTCCACGAACAGCTTGATCCCATCTGTCTCGGTGATCGCGTCGCCCTCGCGCGACACGCTCTCCAGGCCCATTAAGTATTTGAAGCCGGCGCAGCCGCCGGCCTGGACCATGATGCGAAAGCCTTCCGCCGGCTCGCTGGCGCGGGAAAGAGCAGTCTTGATGGCGGCAACAGCGTTTTCGGTGAGCGTAATCATGGCTCCATTCTCCTCAGTCCGGGACCTGCTTGCGCATCACGCTGCATGCACCGTGCCAAAGCGAAAACCGTTTCAACACAGCGCGGCATCTCTGACCCTGCGGTGGTTCTTGTGAGTCCATTGCTGCGAAGGTGTCGGCCAACCGACACGTACTGTCGGGTTTGTCGGGTCCGCCACGCGGGATGTTGGGCCTGAGTTGTTGGCTGAACTCACATTAAACCAATGACCATTACAGAAGACTCCCTCTGAGCTTGCTTCGGCGCAATTGGCACGGTTTTTGAAGCTCCACTGGCGAGGCGGCAAGAGACTGCCGATCCACAATCGTGTCGTGGGTGCCCTCGCGATCGATGCGGCGAAGCAAGGGAGCAACATGTCAGGACTGGGTCAGACACGCTTTGTTTGGCAAAGCAGCGCCGCCCGTGGCATCCGAATGACCGATTGGCCGATTGCGACAACACCCACAATCGCTCACCACCGCCCGGTGGCCACCGACCGGCTCGATGTGATTCCATCGGCATGTGCCTGCTCGTGTCACTCGGGTCTCGCCGCTCCGATAGCACCCCCGGTTTTCGCGCGGGTGCGACGACGTGCGCACGCTGTCCAGCGACACTTTGTTCACGGGCCAGCAGCAGATCAGGGTCGAGCATTACGGCGCGCCCTATCGGCTGAAGATTCACCGGCAGGGCAGCTGATCCTCACACGTAGGTGGAAGCAGGGGTAAGACATGGACCAGCGCGAGAAACCGTCGCCGGACGAAATCCGGCGGGCGTGCGAAGACAATCCGAAAATCCGGGAGCATGATCTCGCCGCTCGATTGGGCATTTCGGAAGCCGAATTGGTCGCGGCGCATTGTGGTCACGGCGCGGTGCGCATCGAGCCGCGCGTCGATGATCTGCTGACCGGCCTCGAAGCGGTCGGCGAGGTGATGGCGCTCACCCGCAACGAAAGTGCCGTGCACCAAAAGATCGGCGTTTACGACAAAGTGGTCACCGGCAACCCGCATGCCATGGTGCTCGGCGACGAGATCGACCTGCGCATCTTCCCGAAAGCGTGGGCGTATGGCTTCGCCGTCGAGAAGCGCGAGGGAGCCGAGATCCGCCGCAGCCTGCAATTCTTTGATGCCACCGGCGAGGCGATGCACAAAGTGCATCTCAGGCCCGCCTCGAACCTGCATGCCTATCAGAATCTGGCGGCAGAGCTCGTATCCTCCGACCAGGATCCGATCATATCGGTCGAGGCGAGCGGGGCGCGCGATAACGCAGTGAGTCCAGACCAAGCCGCCACGGTCGACGACCTACGCGAGCACTGGAGCCGGCTGAGCGACGTGCATCAGTTCTACCATATGTTGAAGACACTGAAGCTCAGCCGCTGCCAGGCGATGCGTATGGCCGACGAGGATTACGCCTGGCTGCTCGACAATGATGCCGTTGGCGCCCTGTTCCAACAGGCGGCCGAAGACGAGATGCCGATCATGTGCTTTGTCGGCAATCGTGGTTGCATCCAGATCCATTCCGGCCCGATCAAGTCGGTCAAGCAGATCGGGCCGCGGATCAATGTGCTCGACGAGACCTTCCATCTGCATCTTAGGACCCATCACATCCGCGAGGTCTGGGCCGTGCGCAAGCCGACGAGGGACGGTCACGTCACGTCCATTGAAGCCTATGGCGCCGACGGCAACATGATCATCCAGTTCTTCGGCACGCGCAAGGAAGGCGAACGCGAGCGCAGCGACTGGCGGTTTCTGGCCGAGAGTCTGCCACGCGTTCCGGTCCGACCGACAGGGATGTGTAGAGCCGACAGGCCATCGGATTGAACCGGCCGCCATAGGACTCGGCACCACGTTCCGACAGCGGCTCGCGCTGTGCGATAGAGCTTGCCGTCGTAGCGCATACGGACGGTCAGGTGTGCACGCCGGAATTGTCCGCATCGATACAGTCAAGCTCGTCGTCGGCCGGACCGCTGCGCACGAGTGCATCGCCGTCTAACCAGAAATCCTTGCAGCGGCTGCATACAACGCATACGCCATCAGCGCCGAACCGTAAGCGCGGCTCGAGCTTGTTGATAGTTTCGATCATCGCGCGCATGTAGGCGGAACTTGAGTTCTGCATCGTTTCTCCCAAAAACATTGCGAAATTTTCTCGGGTGGAACGACCTTTCTGCATCAGTGCGAACGCAAGTTCCGCCAGCGGCCGTAGGCGGGAGCTGGCCGCCGTGGAAGTCGCCAATCAATGTTGAAACGGGCGAACAAACTGGAAGAGTGCTCCAATTATGGCGCACAGCTCATTTTTGCGTCGGAGCAGCGCGAATTTGACCGGACCCTCAGCAGAAGTTGAGATCTCGTGCTCAATGGTGCTGAGCTCGGCACGCCACTGTGCGATTATCAAATCATATTGGTAAACGGCGTCTCTTTCACTGGAGGAGACAGCGATAAGTTTGGCAGGATCAATAGAGCAACGAAATTTCGCAAGCGGATCGGCAGTATTCGGAGCCGACGGGACATGCGAGTACGACATGGTACACCTTTAAGTTAGAATTGATGGGAAGGTCGCCGACCCCGTCGGAAGACTTGCTGGAATTGTCTCGTACAACAGGGCAGCTGTCAAATTTTTTCGGACGGTGGCTCACGTTATAGTTGTCGTCGCTTCCGAAGATGAGATGGCGTGCTCTAGCGAGGTTAGGCAACACCAACGTCATCTCAACAGCGGGCTGGGTTAGAACCTTGGCGTTCGAATCGGCGGGAACGAGCACAGCGCGCCATGTCCGGACCACAGGATCGCCATCAGGACCGTCGCGTATTGACCCAAGGACGAAGCCGCTCGCGCGGCACTGGCGCCCGTGGTGAGGGTGCGGCAATGATCTGAACGCCGTGCATTTGTGGGTTTGCGGTCCTGGCTGACGATTGGGGTCTTCTCAACCATCAGACAGGAGGTTCCCATGACGGAGGAGAGGACCACCCCGCTGCGCGAGCGGATGATCGAAGACATGCGCATCCGCGGAATGGGCGACAAAGCCCAGCAGGCTCATATCCGAGCCATCAAGGATTTCGCCAGGTTTCTGAAGCGATCTCCGGACACCGCCACACCTGATGACCTGCGCGCCTACCAGCTGCACATGACGAATGCCGGGGTGACACCCACGACATTCAATGCCCGCATCGTGGCGCTGCGGTTCTTTTTCGGCACCACCTGCGGGCGTGAGGACATGAAGCGGCATATGCAGTTTCGCCGCCAGCCGCGGAAGCTGCCCGTGGTGCTCAGCGTCGAGGAGGTTTCCGACCTTCTGATGGCGGCCCCGGGGCCGGGCCTCAAATATCGAGCGGCGCTCAGCATCTCCTATGGGGCCGGGCTAAGGGCGTCAGAGGTCTGTAACCTCAAGATCGGCGACATCGACGGTAACCGGATGCTGATCCATGTCGAACAGGGCAAGGGGCAAAAGGACCGCAAGGTCATGCTGTCGCCCGGGCTGCTGGAGCTCTTGCGCGCCTACTGGCGCGAGGCGCGGCCGCAGGGCTGGCTGTTTCCCGGCAAACCCAGGATCAACCCGATCTCGCCGCGGCAGCTCAACCGCGCCTTCACCTCGGCCAAAAACATGGCCGGGATCGGCAAACCCGCAACGCTGCACACGTTGCGGCACAGCTTCGCCACGCATCTCCTGGAAGCGAACACCGATGTTAGGGTCATTCAGGTCCTGCTCGGGCATGCCCGGCTCAATACCACCGCGATCTATGCCCACGTTGCCACCAAGACGATCCGCGGCACGGTCAGCCCGTTCGAGGCGTTGAAGAAGCTTCAGGACCAAACGCTCCGACGCGGATTGGAGTAGCGCCCCGGTCACGTGGCCCGGGCCACGCTGGAGATCGCTGACATCTTTCGCACCTACGGCTCCGCGTGGCGGCGGGCCAATGCCGGGCATGTCAGCCTGGCCCAGCTCAAGGTCATGTCGGCGATTGAAGCCTGCCGAACCGAGGCGCTCGGCGGGCATGTGGCGGCTTGCACCAAGTGCGGGCATAACCACATCGCCTATAATTCCTGCAAGAACCGGCACTGTCCGAAGATCCTATGGGCTGGTGGATAGCGACCTGCCGTCGGCAGAATGGCGTTGCTAAACCCACTCATTCTGGAGACGACAATGCAACAGGTTGCAAATCGGCCGGAACCGGCCGCTATCCGCATTGATCTTGGCGCGATCTTTGTTTCGATGGAACTGTCTCGATCAAGTTGGCTGATCACTTCACTGTCGCCGGGTGGCGGGGAGAAGATGTCCAAGCATTCTCTGCGGGGCGGGCACGTTGCGGGACTCCTGGAGCTGTTTGCGACGCTCCAGGAAAAGGCTCGGGCACGAACCGGCGAGCGCTTCCGGATTATTGTCATTCAGGAAGCTGGACTAGACGGCTTCTGGATCCATCGGGTGCTTCAGGGCGAAGCGATCGAGAGCCACGTGGTCGACGCCGCCTCGATCCTGGTGTCACGGCGGCGCCGACGGGCGAAGACCGATAAGATCGACGGCGAGACCCTGGTACGGACCTTGCTGGCCTACAAGCGTGGCGAGCCGCGGGTCTGCTCCATGGTCAGGCCGCCGACCCCCGAGGAAGAGGATCGCCGCCGACTCTGCCGGGAGCGCAAGACGCTGATCGCCGAGCGGGTGGAGCACGTCAACCGGATCAAGGGGCTGCTGTTCGCCCAGGGCGTCGGTGACTATGAGCCGCTGCGTCGCGACCGACGCGCCAGGCTCAAGGATCTGCAAACGGGTGATGGTCGCGCCTTACCTTTCCACCTGAAGGCACAGGTTGTGCGTGAGCTCGACCGGCTTGAGCTGATCCTGGAGCAGTTGCAAAAGGTCGAGGCGGCGCGCGACGATCTGCTGTTGGATCGAGCCAAGGCGAACGACCCGGCGCCGGTGGTGAGACTGCTGCAGCTGAAGGGGGTGGGCGCTGAGTTCGCCAACGTACTCTGGTCTGAAGGTCTTTATCGTCATTTCGACAATCGAAGGCAGCTTGCGGCCTATGCCGGGCTTGCGCCAACGCCCTGGCAGAGCGGTTCTGTCGATCATGAGCAAGGCGTCTCAAAAGCGGGCAATCCGCGGCTGAGAGGAACGATGGTGCAGATGGCCTGGCTGTGGCTGCGACACCAACCAGACTCGGCCCTCAGCCAGTGGTTCAAACAGCGGGTCGAGCGCCACGGTGGGCGGCTGCGTAAGCCGCTAATCGTCGCCTTGGCACGTAAACTGCTGGTCGCACTGTGGCAGTATGCGACCGCCGGAGTGGTGATGGAGGGCGCCATCATAAAGCCGACCTGATCTGAAGCCAACCAAACCTCTTTCGCCATCTGACGGGGCCTGATCAGCCCCGGCGGATCCAGGTGGACGAACCGGCCTGGCATATGGTCTCAACAACCGCCCCTAAGAATGGTCACGTCCTCCTGAGCCTAGCCGCCGTATGCGGGATAAGGGTGCAGCCGCCCTGGGGCGGCGACCGTATGTGAGTTTCAACCGAGCCAGAAATGCTCGTATTGGAAACAGGCTCAACCTCGGATCCGTAGCAACTCCAGGAGATAATCCATGAAGCCGTACCACAATCCGGTTGACCCGAGTCCGCCCATGTGAGTGCCAGGGACCTGCGGCGCGGGATTGGATGGCCGCCCGCGCCGCGGATCTGCTGCCCGTGGAATATTTCCACGTGGTCTTCACCCTGCCTGCCGAGATCGCTCAGATCGCCTACTGGAACAAGAAGGCTGTCTATGACCTGCTGTTTCGGGCATCGGCCGAGACGCTGAGCACGATCGCGGCCGATCCCAAGCGGCTCGGCGCACGCATCGGCATGACCAGCGTGCTGCACACATGGGGATCGGCGCTGACGCATCACCCTCATGTCCATATCATCGTGCCCGGAGGGGGACTGTCGCCGGATGGCACGCGGTGGATCGGCTGCCGCCCCGGGTTCTTTCTGTCCGTGCGGGTCCTGTCGCGGCTGTTCCGACGGCTCTTTCTGGAAGGCCTGATGGCGCTGCATCAATCAGGCGATCTGGCCTTCTTCGGGGAACTGGCCGGGCTTGCACAGGCTGACACCTTCGCCGCCTGGCTCGCGCCGCTACGCAAATCCGAATGGGTCGTCTACGCCAAGCCACCGTTCGGCGGTCCCGAGGCCGTGCTGGCCTATCTCAGCCGCTACACCCATCGCGTGGCGATCTCGAACAGCCGCCTGATCCGCGCCAATGCCGAGACCGTCACCTTGCGCTGGAAGGATTACCGGATCAAGAACGGTGACCGTCACAAGGTGATGAGGCTGGCCACCGACGAGTTCATTCGCCGCTTCCTGATTCACGTGCTGCCCGACGGGTTCCACCGCATCCGCCATTACGGCCTGCTGGCCGCAGCAGGCCGTAAGGCCATTGTCACGAAGATCAGGAAATTGCTCGGGGCGGAAACGCCATCGCCAGATGAAGCGCCAAGCGCCGAGATCACCCCGCTCACCCTGAGGGAGCCATGCCCGGACTGCGGCGGCCCGATGCGCATCGTCGAGATATTCCGCCGTGGCCAGCAACCCAGATCCCGGGCGCCACCGAGGGAAAAGGCCGCATGACGAAATGCATGCCACATCAGCCAAGGCCGGCCCGGATCTGCGGTGCGCTCCGGGGTGGCGCCGGTTTGCGTCAGGCTTTGCCGAACACCGCAAAATCGCCGAGACACAACGGCAGACGGCCTCAAGGACCAGCCCTCATCACATCATTGGCCGTTGTTGCGCCACCCCGATTGCTGCTGTTGTGCCCGCCGGTCACCGCCAGCCGCACGCTTTCCCCATAGGCTGCACCCAGCCCCCGCGGCCTCCTCCTTGGGAGGTTTTCAACGCGGGCCGACACAGGCCAGCCGCCACTGTCACGCCGCGGCCCGCATCGAAAAACCTTCACCATTGGCGACCTTCATTGTCCCCTTTTCGAATGGCAGCAATGCGCCTCTTCCCGGACGTACCTGCTGGCGCATCGTGTCGTACGTGAAGCCCTCAGACGTTCGGGCGTTCTTTGTGTCAGTGAAGGCGGGCAAGACCGCCGCGAACGTAAAGATCAGTAAGAAGCGCGGGCGCGCCATCGTTACAGGAGGACAGGGAACGGCGAAGCGGACTATTGGCTTGCTGTCGGGCATCATCACTCATGCGGTCTCGCTTGGCCTGATCGAGCGGAACCCGGCACATGGCCTTCGCCTGCCGGCAGATGGCAAACGCAAGCTCTCCGATTTCCCTGCGAAGTATGCTGCGCTTGATCGAGCGCTCGCGGAAGCTGAGGCGAACGCTGAACCCTGGCAGGCTGTCACTGCGGTTCGGCTTGCGGCCCTGACCGGCATGAGGCGTGGCGAAGTCATCGGCCTGCGCTGGGCCGAAGTCGATCTGAGTGGCCGCTGCCTGCACCTAACGGACAGCAAGACCGGGGAGAGCGTTCGCCCGTTGAGCCGGGCCGCTGTCGATCTACTCCTGTCGATCCGAGAACGCAAAGAGAAGGGCGACTTTGTGCTTCCGAACGCAAGGCCGATGCACCGGTTTGGTGGTTTGCCGAAGGCCTATTTGCGGATCGTGCGCTATGCCGACCTGGACGAAGCCGACCGCGATGCGCTGGCGATCTGACGCTGCACGGTTTGCGGCATGGCTTTGCGACAACAGCGGACGGCTTAGGCATGACGCTCCCGACATGGCCGCGCTGCTCGGTCATTCTGCCGGTGGCGTCACAGCCGGCTATGTGGCACGCGTCGACGCCGTGCTGACAGCCGCCGCCGACAAAGTCGCCGATGAAGTATCGCGGATGATGGGCGAAACGCGGAGTGCGACTGTAATTGATCATCCGGCAATGCGCGAAAAATTATCAGCCTAGTTCGCGATCATTGATGTTATTGCAGTTTTCCGATTGGTGGACACAACCATTGGTCACGAAAAGTCATCTCAGGTAATCGAAAGAAAGGCATGACCAATGTTGACCTTCGCGAATATTCCTCCCCGCCTAACGCGCGCTGAGGCTTCGCTCTATCTCAGGGAACGGCACGGCATCAGCCGATCCAACGGCACGCTGGCAAAGCTCGCCGTGATCGGAGGTGGGCCGGTCTTCCGAAAGGCTGGTACGCGCCGGGTCGTCTATGACGTTTCTGAATTGGATCGGTGGGCGAACAGCATCACTTCGGAATCGATAGCGTCGACCAGCGCTGCTGCGTGATCACCATGGCCGAAGACATAGTTTTCTGCGCGAGGACTGGACACCGGATCGTCGGGGACAACGTGATCCCGTTTCCTCGCCCCCACGCGAAGCCCGTCCCCGCTGAGGCGATAGAGCCAGCTGACGCTCTCACTATCAAGCCAGCCCTGGCGGCCGGTCAAACCCTTGATGAGATTTGCGACGACTGCGCGAAGGCGGAGCTTGCCGCCATCCCGTACCTCGCATCGGAAGACGATCCGATCTAGTCGCATGCAAATGAACGCTCAACGTATTCCTTTTCCGACTGGCAGGAAGGCAAGCAGCCAAAGAAGGGCTGGGATTGCGCCGATGCCATCGGCGACGGATGGACATGATCAGCTTGACGCCTTCATGCGCGCGACCGCAAGGCCGTGGTCGCCACCTGGGGCTGTCGAGCGCCCGCGCCCGGTTGAAATCGTCTCCACGCTCCAGGCTGAGCCGCCGCGCGTCAAGCCCCTGATCAAGGTGGTGAAACGCGAAATTCACCGGGCGGTCAATCAAGCCGTCGCAGTCCTCTCAAATCGGGACTTTGGTATTTTTTCGCGCGCAGACGAACTTGTTCGCCCGGTCACCCACCGCACTCCCTCTCAGACCCTAACTGTTGCCAAGCAGGGCGAGAATGTTAGCCGTCCTGACGGATCGGTGATCGTCACAGCCCTAACTGAGGCCGCCCTTATCGAGGTACTGACCGAAACGGCACTGTTTATGAAGTTCAATCTGCGGGTCAATGACTTCGTCCCATGCGACTGCCCGCCCGAGGTGGCAAAAATGGTCCTTGCGAGAAAAGGCCACAACTGGACCATGCCGCGCCTGAAGGCAGTTATCAGCGCGCCGACGCTGCGGCATGGACGGTACGGTCCTCAGCGAACCTGGGTACGACGCGGACACCGGCTTGCTCCTTGTGGGTGAACGCCTATGGAGGCATGTCCCTGAAACGCCGTGCAAACGGCAAGCCATGGACGCCCTCGCCGTCTTGTCGGAACCGATCGCCGCGCTTCCCTTCGAAAGCGAAAGCGACCGCGCTGCTGCCCTGGCGCTGCTGATCACGAGCGTTCTGCGACCTAGCCTGAAGACTTCGCCTATGTTCGCGGTATCCGCCCCCTCTGCCGGCACCGGCAAGAGCCTAGTAGTCGATGTCGCGGCGGTCATGGCAACGGGTCGGCGGGCGGCTGTCATCACACCAACGCCAGACGAGGCGGAACTTGAAAAACGGATCGGGGCGTGCGCGCTCGCTGGCGATCCGATCCTAAGCATCGACAACGTTACCCATATCCTGCGCAGCGACCAACTGTGCCAGATGCTCACGCAAGATGAGGTCCAAGTTCGCGTGCTCGGCTCATCAAAGAACGTCCGCATTCCGGCCACCAGCCTGATTTGCGCCACGGGAAACAACCTCACGGTCTATGGTGATTTGAACCGACGCACGATCCAAATCCGGCTAGACGCCAAGTGCGAGCGCCCTGAGGAGCGGCGTTTCGAGTTCGACGCAATAGACCTCGCTATGCGCAAGCGGCCCGAACTTGTTGCGGCGGCACTGACCGTCGAGCGCGCCTATCTGTCGGCGGGCACGCCTAACAGAGCTTCGCCCATGGGCGGATTTGAAGACTGGAGCGATCTGGTGCGATCTTCCCTGATCTGGCTTGGGCTGGCTGATTGTCGGGGCGATGTCGCCGCTCAGCGAGCAGCGGACCCGGAGAAGGATGAACTTGCCGAGATCATCGAAGCGCTGCCGAACGGGCCTTTCACAACGCGGGAAATAGCTCTGCGCGTTGCTGATAGTCCGCTTCTAAGGGAAGCGCTGGGCGGCTTCATCGAGCGGAGCGGCGCATTTTCAAGCGGTTCGGGAAGTATCTGGCGCGATATGCCGCAACGCGGATCGGCGGTCGATGGATTGAGCAATTGCCCCGTGAGAGCAACAGCAACTGCACTGTTTGGCGCGTGGCCGGCGAGGGTCACGATCATTCGTCGTCGCCGTCTGGCGGTTCGAAACCGGAGTTGACCGGCTGGTGACCCCCATGCGGAGAGCCAGCAGGCACCTGTAGGTGTACCCAGCCGTAGGCGGGCTCACCAGCTCTGTCCCGTTCCATGTATCACCAGCGCTGCGGTCTCCGCGCAATTGGCTGCGGCCCCGTCTTATGTCGCCGACACGATCAGGTGACTTGCACCGGATTTTTCTGGCCTAGATAAATCCCACTTTCCAAAGCCTACGGCACGTGATATGACTTGGCTATGGTCCTCACGCGAACAGAAACGCGTCGTGGATTTTGGCGCCAGGTTTGTGAGGCTGTCATGTAACCGTAGTCGAGGTTCCCGCGCCGAAATGGCATGGACGAATGAGAGGCCGCCTTGTGCGGCCTTCTTTATCAGACCATCGAAATATGGATAGCATCATTGATAGCGTAGGCAGCGTCAGAGCCTGCCATCCTAGCCTCAGCTAGCAGCCTTTTTAGGCTGTACTCGTAGTCATAGATGTACTTCTCGCGCCCGTCCGGATGACCAAAGCCCAATACTCCGTACCAGAGCATCAGGCGAAATGCCTCCGCGGATTGGTCATCATCTAGACCAAACGCTCGGAACCCATCTAGTACTTTATCTTTCGTCAAGAATTTCGGCTGTCCGATAAAAGCGAATAGAATGTCCGCCGAGAGCCCCGAGACGTCGCGGATCTCATACCCAAAATCTTCGACAAGAAGGTTGGCATGCTGCCGCACCGCATCGACTATGTCGGTTTCGGTAACCTTGCCGTTTCCCCGATTGATTGCGTTCGCTAACGAGTTCTCTACTATATTAATAAGGAAGCGGGGCCTCATTAGACAATGGTCGACACAATATTCGAACGAATCCCTGGATCCAACTGAGTCGCAAAATGTTCGCTGCCACAGCTCCTGAAAGCTGGAACTAATGTTGTTTTGCGATGACTGCAGCCGCTTAAATATTACCTGACGGAGCTTTGCTCTATCCGTCCAGTCAATTCGAATTTGTCCGCCCTTGCCACGGTCAGGCGTGTCCTCGACCAGAAGTTCGTAAATGTCGTTGCGTAGGAAAACAACACTGGCAAAATCTCGGTCGATTCCTGCGAAATCACGACGTATTTTGTCAAGGGTCTCGATCATCAGCCGCACCATTCTGATGTCGAAACTTT
Source organism: Mesorhizobium sp. M0184 (assembly GCF_040322215.1). Lineage (NCBI taxonomy): Bacteria > Pseudomonadati > Pseudomonadota > Alphaproteobacteria > Hyphomicrobiales > Phyllobacteriaceae > Mesorhizobium > Mesorhizobium sp. M0184. The sequence continues at coordinate 38,404 of NZ_JAMYSZ010000026.1, read as the reverse complement.
GCACTCCGTTTGCTGGCCAACCCTTGTCTATGTTGTCAAATAAGACCAGCATCCGAGATTTCTGGTCCGTGTACTTGGCAACCAGAGCCTTGATCTGATTGATGCCGCCACGAAATACAATGTTCGTTAACCGCTCAGGACTGAGGGCCTGTCCGCTCCTCTTCAATGCCGCGATTTCTTGCAGAAGATGGCGGCTTAGGAGGTTGATTCGGGAAGTAAAATCCCCTTGGCCTACGATCTCGTATCGGTCTAAGGCTGCATCAATCTCGGTTAGTATAGCCACCGAACGGCCGTCAAACTTCAGTCTGTGTTCATACCCCCTGCGGATCGTGAACAGCGTCTCCGACAAGAAAACAAAGTACCAAAAGGCCGCCAATGTATGATCAAAAACACCTACCTCGACGAGCTTGAGTAACTCTTGGCGAAACAAGCTCAGCTGGTGCGACTCGGGCTTCAGGTCGGTTACGAAGAAATTCTTTTGGGTCCTCGTCGTGTCGCGCACCATAAAAAATATAGCGGTTTTCCCAGAGCCTTTTCGACCGGCAACGATCCCTAACTCTCCACGAAGAGTTCTGACGTACTCTGATGTCTCAACGAAATAGTTCTCTAAGGTGCGGAATTCATTCTCGGCCGCAGAGGCGCCTAAGCTGACCCTTTGTAGGTCGCTTCGCCGCGGTTTGTTTCGGTGGGTGCTCAAGCCCTGAATGGCTATTATTGCAGCTTTAGCAAATTGAGATACCGTCTCCTCTATCGCCTCTTCATTTCTCACAGTGGTAACAGCCTCTCGATAATCGAGCGGTATGGGCGAGCCAGTGGAATCTTGCTGGATTAACAGTGTCTCCCGACCCAGGCCGTGGCAAAGGCCGGCAAGGAAGGAGGCGCGGAGATTATGGCGGGGCGCGTCATCAACATTTGCGCCTAAGAACGGTACAATAATACCCGATGACGAAGTTGCCTCGCCGATCATGGCAATCACTGAAAACCTCGGCGACTCAACAGGATCATGGCTCCTGTAAAATACCTTGGAACCTTTTATGCTCGATACAATCGAATTGCGGAAATCGGTTTTTCTGAGGGGATCTATGAGAAATAAGGGCTGGCTCGCGTTGACAGGCTTGCCATATAGGTCAAGCAAGCTCGTCGAGGGCAGCTTCGTAAAAAGCGAAACCAGACCGCTGCTACTTTCGTAGGTTTGGAACCCGATCACGTCAAACAGCCCATCTTGCATTACGTTTTTTGTTGCGTCTGCAAATGACACGTTGACGACGGGGGCGATCGAACAACCGGACCCAACCGCGAAGCCCATTTCATAGTAAACATTCATGTTAGGAAAGGTTATATCGCATAAAAGCGTGTCGGATTTCTCAACAAGGCTCCGAATGCGATCGGGGATATTATCTCCGAATACGTCCATGCTTGGCCATGGAGTTACCGTAAGTTTGCTGGTTACCAGCTGCACCTGAGAGCAAGCACTAGATATTGTTCGGGTTAAATCGGCTGGGCTGCTGGGGAACGCAAAAAAAGCTCTGCGGAATTTGGATTGTTCCATCTACCCCTCCCGGAAGTTTACCGATGCTCCCCCTTGAGACCATCGCCGAACGCATGCCGGGGCGCAAGCAATAGTTGAGGGTGTTAAAAGTCCTGCACATCGTTCCTGAACCTGAGCGGTCATTAATGCCTGGGAAACGCGCTTCGCCCTCGCATCCAAATCGTGACTGTCCACGACCTTATAGAGGGTCCCAATCTGGGCATATTGACAGAATTGAACGCGATCCGTGCCACGCATACGCGCGCGCTGGACAGGGCAAGCCCCGCCTAGAAAACCAACGTCTGAGGAAATCAGGTTGTCGCCTTCCTTCAAGCCACCAATCGAGGCGGCCGTTCAAGGGACCTGCAAAAAAACCTGCCGTTGAGCGAACCCCTCCTCACACCACAATCCGAAACGGGGGGAGGCGTCGAAAGGGCTACCGGTTAGATGATGGCTTTCTTGTCGCTACTGGTCAGCCTCCAGGATGTCTCCAGATCCTATGAGGGGGTGGATAGCGACCTGCGCTCTGGCAAAGTGAGGTTGCTAAACATCTCACCCTGGAGGCAAGCATGCCCGTCGCAGCTACCCGATCCGAAGTGCCGGCCGCTATCCGTACCGATCTTGGCGCAATCTTCGTCTCGTTGGAACTCAGTCTCTCAAAATGGTGGATCACCTCGCTGTCGCCGGGCGCTGGCGAGAAGATGTCGAAGCATATGGTGGCGGCCAGCGACGTCGCCGGCATGCTGGCGCGGTTTGCCGAGCTCAACAGGAAGGCAGAGGCACGGACCGGGCGGAGCTTTCCGATCATCGTGATCCAGGAGGCCGGGCTCGACGGCTTCTGGATCCATCGCGTGCTACAGGCCGAGGGAATCGAAAGCCACGTCGTCGATCCGGCGTCGATTGCGACCTCGCGCCGGCGGCGCCGGGCAAAGACCGACAAAATCGACGGGGAAGCGCTGGTTCGGGCATTGCTGGCCTATAAGAGAGGTGAGCCACGGGTGTGCGCGATGCTGCGAGTACCGATGCCCGAGGAAGAGGACCGCCGCTGTATCTCGCGTGAGCGCAAGGCATTGACGAACGAGCGCGTGCGACACGTCAACCGCATCAAGGGCCTGCTGTTCAGCCAGGGTGTATCCGGCTACGAGCCGTTGCGCCGCGACCGACGAAAGCGGCTGGAGGAGCTTAAGACCGGCGACGGCCGTCCGCTTCCCGGACATCTGAAGATGCAGATCGGTCGCGAACTAGACCGGCTCGAACTTCTGCTGGAGCAGATCAAGGCTGTCGATGCCGCGCGCGATGCCATGCTCGCTGCCGCGCAGGCGGTCTCGCCAGCACCGGCGATGCTGCTCAACCTGAAAGGCATCGGGCCGGGATTCGCCGCCGTCCTCTGGTCGGAGGGGCTGTCGCGTCACTTCGATAACCGACGACAGCTTGCCGCCTATGCGGGCCTCGCGCCGACACCCTGGCAGAGCGGCTCGGTCGATCACGATCAAGGGGTTTCAAAGGCCGGCAATCCCAGGCTGCGAACGATGCTGATCCAGATGGCCTGGCTGTGGGTGCGCCATCAACCGCGATCAGCGCTCGCCTTGTGGTTTGAGGACAGGGTTAAGCAGAATGGCGGCCGTCTCAAGAAGACAACAATCGTGGCGCTCGCCCGCAAACTGCTCGTCGCCCTGTGGAAGTACGTCCATGCGGGGGTCGTCATCGAAGGGGTGGCCATGAAGACCGCCTGATGCATTATCCAAACTGAATTCTGCAATCTTCCAGGACCCGATCAGTCCTGGCAGATCCAGGTGGGACGAACCGCGTTTATACATGGCCCCGAAATGCCGATCTTCCAGTATGGTTCGTCTTGCTGAGCCCTTGTCCGCCGCACGCGGGATGTTGGTGCTGCTGCTTCGAACAGCGACCGTATATAAGTTGGATCAGGCTCGGGTAACGAGCCGTGTCATGCAATAGGGCTCAGTCCATGGATGCCATTATAACCGACGGAGTAGCAAAATGTGATCTTGACGGGCCGCGTCCGCGTTGACCTTCCTCATATAGGTATAAACCGTAACCTATGTGTCCAGAATGGACCCTGATGTTTTTGGCGCACCCGACAGGATTCGACCCTGTGACCTCTGCCTTCGGAGGGCACAAGCGTTTAGACATCCAAACTTGCGTGCAATCCTCCATGTGGTGCATATGGTGTGGCCATTTATCTGCCCGGCCGGAAGCAGTTTGGTCGCTGTGAGCCTTGGATGCTTTTGCAGCGCTAGTGCAGTGCGCGATCCTTTCCCAGACAGCCGGGATGGCTAGGGCCCGTCTAGTTTGCGCCAGAGAACGAACCTACTGGCGTGGGAGAGCCTCTCCAAGGCGACGCCACGTACTTGAAACGCCCCTAACCATCCGACTTCAGCAGATGCTTACAGGAACCCTGCGGATTGCAGCCCAATTTCCGGCGAGGTTGATCAACATTGCTGGTTTGCTGCCAAATTCAGCTTCTATATACACAATGGTTGGGAACCGTCGTTTGACTGTCTTTGCAGGAGGGCAGACGACCCTCTCCTGCGGTGATGCAAATCTTTAAATGCCAAAGATGCAAAAATCCCGGCAAAAATGCAGAACTCAAGTTCCCGCTACAGCGCAAGCGCCGCCGGGTCTTGTGGGACCGCACCACTTGCGCTGGATCGCGTCGTTGCTCAATCCGGGCCATGCGAGCGATCTCCTCGCTCGTCGACCGGAAGGCAGTGCAGCAGCAGCCAGGCCGAACAGCCCGATGTCGCGGACTCGACAAAACCGACCGTGGATGTCGGTTGTCGGATGTTGTCCTAAGAATGATGGACAGGTGATCATCAACTTAGCGGCGGCGGGCCTAGTGCAGGCTGGCATTGCTTGGTGCAGCGCCATGGGTACGCCTATCCGGCACGCGACTTGCTTCGACAATTTGATCAGCAGGGCATCAGCAGTGCGTCACGGAGCTCAGAGGTGATTGACCAGCCTCTCAACCCTAACGGGGATAAGCGGCGGCTTTGCTTCATGACCGCAGCGCGGCGGAGATGCCCCTTCTGATCGACTTCGCAACCGATCTCATCCGCGCTGGTGCAGGTGGGCTGTATCAGGCGACAGAATCTAGAAGGCGCCCGACAAGAGACGTGCCCATGCTGGAAATCGACTTTATGAACAGCGGTGCAATCTCAATCGAGCCATGAACGCCAATGTAGAGAAAACAAAATGGCGACCAACCCCGTTCCAGATCATGTCCCGCCCGAAATGGTGAGGGACTTCAGCCTGTTTACATCGCCAGGGATGCCACCAACACCCAACGGGGATCCACACGCAGCTGTCGCTTGCGTACATGACGGGCCTCCGATCTTTTACTCCCGCTACAACACGCAAGATGGCCGGGGTACCTGGGTCATCACCCGTGCCGCGGACCAGCGGAAGGTGCTGCAGGACGCAGAGACTTTTTCCAGCCATCGCAGCATCTTCTCCTCCATACTGGGTGAAAACTGGCCGACGATCCCGCTTGAGCTCGATCCACCGGCCCATGGCGTCTTTCGCTCACTGCTCAATCCGCTGCTTTCGCCAAAGCGGGTGTTGGCTTTGGAACCGGCTGTCCGCGAACGGGCGGTCGAGCTGATCGAAAGGATCGCCGCGTCGGGCACAAGCTGCGACGTGATGAAGGATTTTGCCTTTCCTTTCGCGGTGAGCACCTTTCTTCGCTTTCTGGGGTTGCCCGATGACCGACTCGATACATTCGTCGGCTGGGGGAAAGATCTGCTCCACGGCGACGATAAGGAACGACCTGTGGCTGCCCGGACGATCGTGGCATTCATCGACGAACTTGCAGCCATGCGCCGCCAGGAGGCGGTTGACGATTTCATGACCTTTATCGTGCAGGCACAGGTCGAGGGCCGCCGGCTGACGGACACCCAAGTCCGCGGCATCGGCGTGCTTGTCTTCGTCGCTGGGCTCGACACGGTCGCAGCAGCTATAGGCTTTGACTTGGCGTACCTCGCGCGCAACCTCAAAGATCAGCAATTGCTGCGGAGCGAACCGGACCGCATCCCGCTCGCAACCGAAGAATTGCTGCGGGCCTATCCGCCCATTCAGTTGATCCGCGTGGCTACGAAAGATATCGACTTCGAAGGCGCGCCGATCCGGAAGGGGGACTATGTTTCCTGCGCCACGATGATTGCCAATCGTGACCCGGCGGAATTCGAATGCCCCAACACAATCGATTTGGAGCGGGAGGACAACCGCCACGCAGCGTTTGGCTATGGTCCCCACCGTTGCCTTGGCTCACACCTTGCCCGGCGGGAGATTGTCATTGGCCTGGAGGAGTGGTTGGCGCGCATCCCGGCTTTCAGGATCAAGCAGGGTACGGCACCGATAACTTCTGGCGGCCATGTGTTCGGGATCGAAAATTTGATCCTGGACTGGTCTTAGGCCCGCCCCGACCCGGGGCACAGACAATGGAGGCAGCGCCATGCGCATCATCGTCCAAAAGGCCAAATGCCAGGGTCACGCGCGATGCGCGGCGCAAGCGCCGGACATCTTCAAGCTTGATGACGAGGGCTACATCCTGCCTGGTGACATTGAAGTTGCGGAAGGGGAGGAACTGCCTGCATCGCGGGGCGCGCGATCCTGTCCTGAACGTGCGCTGGAACTCACCCGCTGCGCGCTTTGAGGACTCATTCAACCGAGAGTCTGGCGGGCTTGAACCATGTGGCCGCACTCAGCACGCGACCTCTGTCCCGCACGGTTCACGTCCAACTCTGCAGGGGCATTTCCGGCGCCAGTGTTCCCCGTGAGGCGCAAACGGCAGGGCAGGGGTTCGCGAACACCTCTTCCAATCACAGAATTTGCGTCAGAGCCGATGGACCAGACGAGAATTGCCGAACTACTCGACGCGAGGCGACCCGGAGTGCCATACCGAAGAACTGCCCGACCCATGTTGCGGCAGGCCGGGTCTCTGCATGATTTGATAGGACGAAACCAGGAGAACGCACCATATTTGCCCAACATTATGCCCGGCTCAGCACCGGCCAATGGCCGCACATCGAGCTGGAGAGGAGGTTCGACCAGCATGTGCTTGCCTGTGTGCTTTCACATGCGCTCGAGGAGATCGAGGCCGGCGAGGTGACGGCGACGGAGGCAACCGGACTTTCGCGCGCCGAGCTGCGCGATGTCCTGGTCCGCTGTTTCCCTGCTTTTCCTATCAACGCGTTTGCCTTGAAAGAGGTGAGCGAGCCCGAGCCCGACCTGGAGGAAGAACTTCTGCGCGGACTGCTGCTGGCGCACGCCCGGCCGGGCGACCCGGCGAGCGCCCGCTTCGCCAAGATCATCGCCCGGCGTGCCATGCGCAATGACCATCTCTGGCAGGACCTTGGCCTTTTTAATCGGACCGAGCTCGGCCGCCTGCTCGCCTCGCATTTTCCGACGCTGGCGGCCGGCAACACCCGAAATATGAAATGGAAGAAATACTTTTACCGCAAGCTCTGCGAGGCCGAAGGTTTTTCGCTCTGCAGCGCGCCCAGTTGCCTGGAATGCAATGATTTCGAAAGCTGCTTCGGCCCGGAGGAAGGCGAAAGCCGCCTCACACGGATCAAGGACGGCATCGCCTCGGATTGAGAGCCGCCTCGTAGGTTGTACAGCGCCAGCGCTCGCGCCGCGCCATGTGTCTCTTGTCGAATGTCGACGGACACCTTCGAGGATTTGAACGCTGTGCGCTCGCGATGCCGGCGACCCCGAAGGTCGAGCCGATCAGCATTGCCGAGTAATCCGGTGACCGGTGGTGGCAAGGGCAACGGCGGCTAAGGTGAAAGGCCCCGGCGATTTCGAACGCGAGATCGCCCAGACGCAGGATTGCTGCTTTGCGGGCAGTGACGGCGGCCCAGTCCGGCGTCAATCCGCTGGTGGATGACTTCGGCCGTGCCGTCGAGACAGCTTGCATCCGGCAAGAGCTTCTGACAGCCGCCCAGAAGGCCGGCGTAGCGACCACGCCGGACGAATCAGCGAAGACCGATGCGCTCGCCCACAGCTACGCGGACGCCAGTGTCGCCACCCGGCAGCTTGCCGAGCAGCAAGACGTGCCAGAGTGCCGAAGAGTTCGTTGGCCTGGGCAAGGACGTGCTTGGCGGCTTCATTTCTAATTTGCGCTCAGGCAAGTCGGCGGCGGAAGACTGGCGAACGCCTTGAACAAGGTCGCCGACAAGCTGCTCGACATGGCGCTGAATAGCTCGTTCAGCACAGCCCGTGCCGGTGGCATCTTCGGCGCGATCGGCGCCTATTCGGGTTCAGCAGCGGCGGCGTGGTGCAGCACCTCGCCGGTGGTGGTCATGTCCGCGGTGCTGGTACCGCGACCAGCGACAGCATTTCCGGCCATGCTGTCCGATGGCGAGTTTGTCGTGAACGCCCGTGCGAAAGCGCGCGATAGGGCGCTTCTGGACGCAATTAACAGCGGTTCTCTGCCGGCGCTGGCTTCCGGGCTCGGTTGATGGCGACAAAACTGTGAGGCTTCACAGGACCGCCAAGACAACCCCGTCCAACCGATCAACATGCCGGTGAGCGTCACCGTGAACGCGAGCGGCGGCGATGCAGCCCAAATGCGGACCTGGCCCACCAGACAGCGCGTGAAACCAAAGCGGCAATGCGGGCGGTGGTGGTCGAAGAACTCCGAACCGCAAATGCGGCCGGGCGGCATCATGTCGGGCAGGGGACGCTATTGAAGAGCGCAAATCAAACAGATCTGGCGCGTGACTTTCAACGGCTTCAGCTAAATGCGTTTCGCGAGATCTCCGACCTTCGCATGCTGGAATGGCTTCGTCAGGTCTGGCATCTCCACAACCTCTTCTGTCGTGGGGGCAAAAAGGCTCTGCAAGCCCGACAAGGCACTTGGATTTTTTCGTATTATCTTCCTTCCGCCCTCCAGAACTTCAGACGATTCCAACGTTGCGATTCGCTCCTGAACGTAAGTGATGATGCCGCGCCCGATCACCTCTTCAAAAACGCCTAGTTTCTCCCCGGTGTCGGGGTCGACAATCTCCTCACCTTGTCGATACAAAATATAATCCTCATGTGCTTTGACGCCTTCGTTCGCGCCGACGTTTAGCACGACTTTGTATGGGCTTATAACGTTGGCGACCTTAGCTTGCTTCATGTGCGATCCACTCGATTTTTGGGGCGCCTGGCTTTAAGACGATTTGGCCGAAATGATCCTTTGAGCCTGCATCAAGGCTCTTCCAGATCTCGTCTGCGCCAGCAGCCCGTTCTCTTATCAATAGCTGAACGTTCTTGTCGTCCTGGAAGATAAGCACTTCGCCGATTCCTAACACGCGCTCGAAACCATCGCTTTCTGTAACGAACAGAGTGTAGGCAGCGCGATACATCAGCCAATCGGCGGGGGAGATTACAAAAAGCCCGATCTGTTCCTTTTTGAAGAGCAGCACGCGTGGTCTTATCAGTGAATCAGTGGCAGGCTGGGCATAGTGAAAATGCAGAACTGTTCCGATATAGAGGCCGAGAACAACTACCACGATAATGGCAAGCGGCCCTGAACTTAGCGTGACTGTGGCCGGTAGTAGGGCTTGGGCAGCCCACCCGACCACGCCCGCTGCGGTAATGGCGAAAGCCCATGGGCCAAGCCAACCACCTCGCACGTTCTGCTTATAGGACCCCACTACCTAATCCCCCTTCACCCGAAGTTCCATGTAGCACACAAGGCGCTACTCCGTAATCGGAGGCGGTCGAATATACAAAGGCAAATTTAAGTCAGGAACAAAATAGAACTTTCACTTCCACCTTAATCGGATTGCTACAATAGCGGCCGGACATAAGAGCATACCGGACCCCCGGCCATCGACCGGGCGGGACATTATGCCTGGGGCGGGGAAACCCGCCACGAAAGTAGGTTACCGCAATCGACGCCTTCGAAAGTTTCGCCTTAAAATTCAGGCTCCGTCGAAGCCCACACTATGGGGAAGGGACGACCTGATCCGGCCTGTTGACTGTGTGCTCCCCGGAAGTGAGGCATCGCAAGGTATCGACCGTTAGGGTTCCGAGAGGAACCGGGAATGGCTTACGGTAGGTCCGGCTAGCCGCCTTCCGGCGTCTGACAAACGACGCTGGTTTACAGAGTTTCCCTCCTGTTCAGAAAGCGGCGATGGCCCTTTGGCCCTCGTTTTTTAATCAGCTTTCTGGACGGGGGGATAGCTCATTACCGCTGGGGACTGAAGCGCAAGGGGAAGGAACGGCGACCAGAACACACAAACGAAAAGACCCCGCGGAGCGCGGGCGAGCGAAGCGAGCAAGATTGGTGTGAGTGTCTGTTGCTGGTGTCACCATGAGCGTCGAGGACGACGAAGGCTATGAGCCGTGTTGCAACAGGCCGTCTCAGGCACCGACACCCGGACGCTCGATTGCTATAACACGCACCATCATCGTCCGGCGCTCATCCGGGCGATGTGAGTTCCTGTAACGACAAGCCCGGCCGTCATCCCTCGCTCGGACGCGCCCGGCTTTGTTTCGTCAACATGTAAGTCACTAGTGAGTCGCGCTAACGTGTAGATATTATCAGACTTAATGCTTGAATCGAGCCGGGCGACTCATCCTCCGGCATGCAAACTCAGATCGGAAACCACTATCTTGATGACGAACCTTGGAACGGCTTGGTCGATCGTATCGCTGGGCCGCACGACCTGGACGAACAAGGCTGGAACTTGCGCGACGAAACGATCTGGGCGCTCGGCGAGGCGGCGCATGGCCGGCGGTGATCGCGACGACGATGCCACAGCGGTGGAGGGCTTCGAGCATGCCGGACGACGAGCGCCGACCAACTGTTCGAGCGCCTCAGGGAGATGAGAGGCGAGAACCTCCTCAAGCGCGTGATCTCGAAAGCCTGAAGGCCGACGGGGTAGAATACGGCACTCGGGTGTTCACCGCCGCCCTTTAGGGCGGCAACACCGAGCATGGCGCGAGCGGACTGGAAAATCAGCACCGCCCTGTCGATGCTGGTTGAACACAGGCTTCGAGTTCTGGGGAGGGCGAAAAATTGCCTCAAATGCGGGAGGTTCTTACATCTGTGGTCAGGTGAAACAAAAACCATGGGTGATTTGCTTGGAAAAGCCTTACATCAACGAGCATCGGCCCATTCGTCGTTCTGTTCGAGCAGGATCGCGCCAACCAGGCGGACGATGGCGTCATCATTTGGGAAGATGCCGACGACCTCGGTGCGCCGCTTGATCTCGCCGTTGAGGCGCTCGATCGGATTCGTCGAGTGGAGCTTGGCGCGATGTTCCTTCGGGAAGGTCATGTAGGCCAGCACGTCGGGCTCGGCGTCGTCCATGATTGTCGCCAGTTTCGGCACCTTCGGCCGGATCTGGTCGGCGACGGCGCGCCATTGCGTGCTTGCGGCCCCGGGCGTTTCCTGGGCGAAGGCGGTGGCGATGAAAGCGGAGACGACGCGGCGCCCGCTCTTGCCGGCATGGGCCAGCACGTTCCTCATGAAGTGGACGCGGCACCTCTGCCATGTCGCGCACAGCACCTTGGTGACGGCCGCCTTGATGCCTTCATGGGCATCGGAGACGACGAGCTTGACGCCGCGCAGGCCACGGCGGGTCAGCTTGCGCAGGAACTCCGTCCAGATCGGCTCGGCCTCAGACGTGCCGACCTCCATGCCCAGCACCTCGCGCCGGCCGTCCGCACAGCGATGATGACGGCGACCGAGACGATGCGGCCGCCGCGGCGCACCTTCAGGTAGGTGGCGTCGATCCACAGATATGGCCAATCGCCCTCGATGGGTCTTTCAAGGAACGCTTTGACCTTGCCGTCGATCTCTTCGCAGAGCCGCGAGACCTGGCTTTTGGAGATGCCGCTCATGCCCATGGCCTTGACCAGGTCATCGACCGAGCGGGTCGAGATACCCTGGACGTAGGCCTCCTGGATGACGGCGGTCAGCGCCTTCTCGGCCATGCGGCGCGGTTCAAGGAAACCGGGGAAGTAGGAGCCCTTCCTGAGCTTGGGGATGCGCAGCTCGACGGTGCCGGCTCGCGTCTCCCAGTCGCGCTCGCGATAGCCGTTGCGCTGGGCCGTGCGCAACGGGTTCTTCTCGCCATAGGCGGCGCCGGTGGCGGCCCCAACCTCCAGCTCCATCAGCCGCTCGGCGGCAAAGCCGATCATCTCGCGCAAGAGATCGGAATCCGGAGTCTTCTCCACGAGCGCGCGCAGGTTCATCATGTCGTCGGTCATCGATGGTTCCTTCGAATCAGGTTGGTGTCAGCAACCCGACCTTACCGGCGAACTGTCGATGACCACCGCAAAGCCGCTCGCTCGCTACAGCGCTATCGAGAGCGCGCTCGCGAGCGGCTTCGCTACCGCCGAGCTACACCACCTGTGGGGACGCGACCCGGATGACAGTCGCCGACTATATCCACGCCGCGTGGTCACCGCCGCTTAAAACAGCCTCAGGCTCGTCGCGTCTCGTGCCGCGGCCTGACATTTTGGAAAGGCTTTACCGGCGCTCGAACGTCGGCTTCCAGTCGAGATTGCGAGCCCTCTTAAGGCCTTCATAGTCAGCTTAAAATGGCCCCCAAGAATCGGAGTTGAAAGTGAACGAAATCAACCCGTCTTTGCGAGTGGTGAGCACGTTGCGTGTCTCGTTCCGGAAGGGTCCGCTTTTGGTGAATCGCCGATAAAACGGGATCGTCTTTTGTGTGTCGTACATGTAGCCCTTGTCGGAAATGACGACATAGTAGGGCTTGCAATACTCGAAGATCTCCTCGCAGCAACCGCTTTCGCGCCCGTGGTGCGACGCAACCAACACGTTGGTGTCTCGGAGAGCTTGGCGAAAATCTTCCAGCTCAAGAAGCTTCAACCAGCCGGCACGCTCCAAGTCCCCAGGGAACATGATCCCTTTTCCGTTGCAGGTGAGATGAACGACCATGCTTAGATTGTTTTCGTCGTCGAAGGCTGGATAGTCGTTATAAAAAACCTTCTTAGTCATCCCAGCAAACGAAGGCCCAGGGGATGCCACACCGCCCGTGCCGCCGGTAAAGATGTTATCGATAGCGTCGACCAATTTGGCGATTCCGGCTCCCATCCCGTCTTCGCTCTTTAGTGCTTGGATTGTCTTTGACGAAACGGATTTGTTTCTCAGAAGCCAGTTGATGTTGATTTTGCGATCATACATATTTGGCAGGCCGGCAACGTGATCCTCATCGTAGTTGGTGACCGCCAGCATATCGAGGGTCATGATCCCTCGATCGTATAGATAGTTGCCCGGCCGCCAGCCGGTAAGGCCGTTCTGGCCGCAGTCCAGCATCAGCCTGGTCTGATCGTCACAAGTGGCAATCGCGCAAGCGCCGTGTTCAACGTCGAATATTTCTACTAACATTTTGATGAACCGCCATTCTTCCTATTCAGCTGTTGCTGAAACAGCCAAAAAGGCAAGAGGCGTCCCGGCAGCGTACGAGTTTTCCCACCGAGTTATTTTAGGTCGCGTCCGCCTCGACAGCCGCAAATACGACGAAGACTTCAATGCTGTATAGCCGGTAGAATTTCAGATACCGCTTGAAGAGTTGAAAAGAGATGAGGGCGAAGCCTGCCGCCACCATGACTTCGTGGGCGGCACTGCCGAACGTATCCAGCCGCGGCGCGACCAAAGCCTGCACCAGCAGCAGCTCGGCGGTGACGGCCGCGATGAACGACAGGTTGCGGCAAAAGCCATAGACATTCAAAAAATTCTCAAGCCTCGGCTTTGCTTGGTCGTCTCGCTTTGCCACGGTGTAGGCTACCCAATAGGCTTCGTCGCCATGGAGGCCGGTTCCGGCTTTCGCCAGCGCGGCCTGGACGCAGGCGCGCGTCGGCCGTGACAGAGGGCTGAAATAGGCCGGCAGCAGAGACCGCAACAACCAAGAGGCCCTCTGCTCGGGCGACAGGAGGTGAACCGATGGCGGCTTCAGCATGTTGTGAACAATGCCGGCCTCGAGGATCCGGGATGCAGGCCCCGCCACCAGATGGCCTGCCGCGTATGAAAGAAACAGGACAAACACGCCGGTGGGCACGTCCCAGCTGGCGTGAATGACGAAGCTGGTCCCGAAAAAAAAGTCGAAAGCCGCCAGCACGAAAAAGCCTTGCGGCAGGTAGGCGAACACGTCGTAATCGCTAAGACGGCCGAAAATATCCATTTGCCGTTCAAACCCCCAAAGCCCCAGGGAAGTGTTTCATGGGAAGAGCATTGAAACAAGGTCGCGCCGGGTGTGCGGGGGCGTCTTGAACCGCGTAGGTTTTTGGCGTCTCATTGCCGGCCTGAAACTGGAGGAGGGACAAGTGTCAGCAATACCAAAAAGCGTTCTGAAGGTGCTCGGACACGAGTGGAAAATTGACGAAGGTTATTCTGCTTTCGATGCCGTGTTTAATGACCGAGAAGACCAGGGTCGGCGATCCAGTCCGTCTTTTTATCACATTGCGACCGGCAAGGAGGTGGAAACGGATTTCGACATTTTCTCTCACAAGGAAGCCAAGAAATTAGCCGCGGAGCATGTTTTCGGCTTAATGGCCGCTATGAGAGACAGCGGCGTTACCATTAACGAGCACGCTCAACATGCATTCGAAGACTTCTGCCACGAAGTCTACGGCGCGTGGGCAAAGTATCGGGAGAAACTCGACCAGGTCGAGCGTTTCAGCAAGCGGCCGGCATGATCGTTGGCATCGGCCTCTCGTGCTTCGCAATGGCCTTCGTGCTGTTTGCCGCCGATCCTTTTGACTACCACCCAGATCCTTTCCTACAGGCGCTGGTCTGGGTGGGCTTTGGCGTTTGGTGCCTCGCTACAGCTTGGCAGCAGCGCAACTGGCGCCCGCCGCCTGACGAGAGCTAACGCGGGCGGCGTTGATACGCCCTGACGCCGCGTGTGCACGGTGACGCACAGCTTGGCGCTGCTCGATGATCCTGCCCGATTATGTCGTTCGCGCAAGGTTGGGGCGCATTTCGGTCTTACGCCGCCGCGCAGATACAGCTCGGGGAAATTGATCTGTCGGGGAGGACCAGCAAGGCGATCGCCACATGCTCTACCTGGCTGCTCAGATCACCTTCGACGAGACCGAGGACTTGGTCGTAGATGAAGGCATGGGCAATGAAGATTGCGAAGAGCCGCGGCCTCGCGAAGGCGCGCGTCGCCCTTTCACGCCGCGTTGCAGCCACCCTGCACAAGATGTGGCTGACGGGCGAGCCGTTCCGGTGGCAGAAAACGGCGCTTGCCAACGTCTAGTCGAGGATGTTGATCAACCGTATCCGCTGCGGCGAAAGTCCCGGCAAGGAACGGGTGAGGGTGAGAGCGACTGTCCGTTTGGTGTGCAGTCGGCCGACGAAGGGACGCCGTGAACAAGATGGCGGTTCACGTGTCGGGCGGCGAAGGTCGCCATGGCCCGGAGGTGAAGCCGGCGAGGCGCTTCCGCTGGTCCATGCAAGCGGAGGATCGCGCCGCGCCGTGCATGCGATTGCATCTCTCGTCCCGCTGCGCTGCTGAGACCTCTCTCCTGTCAGGCGATCTAGGTTTCGCGCTTCGGGCCGAGCAGGAACACTGTCAGTGCGGCGATGAACGTGGCAACAGCACTGTAGGCAATGGCACTGGTAACCCCGGCATTGTCCACCAATACTCCGCCGAAAATCGCGCCGGCTGCGATTGCCACTTGGAATGCTACGACCATCAGCACACCGGCGCTTTCGGCCTGCTCGGGAACGGCCCGCCGCACCATCCACGTCTGTAATCCCACCGGCACCGCGCCGAAGGCAAAGCCCCATGCGGCAACCGCAATCGCCGAGGCGAAGGCCGATGCTCCCGCCGTCAGCAGCGAAACAGCGGCTATCGCTATGAGCAGCGGTGCAAGGGCCGCGACTGCCTTGAGACTGTACTCGGCCAGAAGCCCGCCGGCCAAATTGCCGAAGAATCCGCCGATGCCGAAAGCAAGCAACACAAGCGAGATCGTCTCGACGTCCAGCGCGGGAATCTTCTCGAGGAAGGCGCGGATATAAGTGATTCCGGCGAAGTGGCCGGAAGCGACAAGCAGGACGACCACAAGCGCGACCTTGACCATCGGAATCTTGGCCACATCCAGCAGGCCGCGGAAGCTAGCCACTCCAATCGGAGGCAGTCTCGGAATGGTTATGAGTTGCACCAGCAGTGTAGCCGCGCCGCCGACTGCGGCGAGCATGAAGGCGTTTCGCCATCCCCAGATATCGCCGACATAAGCGCCGATTGGAGCTGCGCAAACGGTAGCCACGGAAACGCCGGTGAGGATGATCGACATGGCGCGCGGCAGGAGGTGACTTGGAACGAGCCGCATCGCCAGTGCTGCCGACATGGACCAGAAGCCTCCGAGCGCTATGCCGAGCACGACGCGTGCAGTCAGGAGAACCGCCAGCGACCACGCGCCGGCCGCCAGAACGTCCGACAGGATCAGCAGCAGCGTCATCGTCCACATGACGATCCTGCGGTCCAGGCGCTTTGTGATGATGGCCACCGTCGGCGCCGAGATCGCCCCGACGATAGCGGTCGCGGTCATCGCCTGTCCAGCCGCTCCCTCGGTGATACCGAGATCATGCGCGAGCGGCGTGAGCAGGCTGACAGGCAGAAACTCTGCGGTCACCAGCCCGAACGTGCCCAAGGAAAGCGAAATGACCGCACCCCATGCGGGACCAGACGGTGGGACGGGCTTTTCTGAGTCGTGCAGAACAGCGTCCACGACGCCTGCCGCGGATTGGGTCATGAACGAAGTCTCCAGTTTGATGCAATGCAACGTGATGTTGGCTGCCTTGACCCAAATTTAAAAACACAAGCGCATTTCCCGGCGGCGTTGCACGGAGGAGGGGATGTTCATTGCTTCGCGATATTTTGTGACGGTGCGGCGTGCAACATCGATGCCGGTTTCCTTCAGCCGGGCAGCGATGTCCTCATCGGAAAGCACGTCGCCGGGAGATTCTGCGGCAATCATCGCTTTGATCCGATGCCGGACAGCTTCGGCGGAGTGCGCATCGCCGCCTTGGAAGGACGCGATCGCGACGGTGAAAAAATACTTCAGTTCAAAGACTCCGCGCGGGGTAAGCATGTACTTGTTCGAGGTCACCCGGCTTACCGTCGACTCGTGCACGCCGATCGCGTCAGCGACGGTTCTGAGATTGAGAGGCCGCAGGTGGGCGACGCCGTGTTCCAAAAAGGCATCCTGCTGGCGCACGATTTCAGCCGCAACCTTAACAATCGTCTTGGCGCGCTGATCGAGGCTGCGGATTAGCCAGTTCGCGTTTTGCAAGCATTCGTTGAGAAATGCTTGATCTTTCGGATTTTGGACAGTTTGACGCGACACTTCGGCATAGTAGGTTTGGTTGATCAGCAGCTTGGGCAGTGTGGCCGGATCAAGTTCGATCTGCCACCCGCCTTCCGGCGAGGGCGTGACCCAGACGTCGGGTATGATTGATTCAGACGCACCGGATTGGAATCGGTTTCCAGGCTTGGGATCGAGCGCCCGAATCTCATGCATCATGTCGAGAAGGTCGTCTTCATCGACGCCGCAATGCTGCTTCAGTGCCTGAAAATCGCGTCGCGCAAGCATTTCAAGATTGGCAACCAAAGCTGCCATTGCCGGGTCGAACCGGTCTCGCTGGCGTAACTGGATTTCGAGGCATTCTCCGAGAGTTCGCGCAAAAATTCCCGGTGGATCAAAGTGCTGCAAGGTTCCGAGAACCCGTTCCACATCAGCCTCCCGGACATTCAGGCTCCCGGCCAACTCCAAAAGGTTTGCCCGAAGATAGCCAGTGTCTTCCAGATCGGCGGCAAGCTGGCCAGCGATCAGCCGCTCCTGTGGTGTGAACGCAGTGAGGGCGATCTGACGAGCGACATGGTCGTGCAATGTCTCGGCGAGGCTGGCAAACTCGTCGAGGGAAGGGCCATTACCCGGCGGGTTGTTGGTCGTGTTGCGAAGTGATTTCCATTGCCCGAGCCGTTCAGGCGACCCGGCCCCGGTCGGTCCGTCAACGGCGTTTGCGCGTGGGCCGACAGGCTGATCCGCTCCCGAAATCGAAACATCGCCAAAAGGCCCGCCATCGTTTGGCGCAGGTTCCAAGAGCGGGTTCTTTTCGATTTCCCGCTCCACGAACTGATGCAGTTCAGTATGCGCCAGTTGCAGCAAGCGAATCGACTCAATGAGTTGAGGCGATGCGACCATCGATTGCTTCTGGCGCTGAAGCAGGCTTGCTGAGGATTGCATGGTGAGCGCGATAATCCTGTCGAGGAGCCTCTTGGGGCGGGCAATGGCACCAGTGAGACGTTTTCTAGGTCATGCGGCGGCTTTCAGCGTTTCGAGAACGTTTTGCGGGGATGAGACGCCATAGGGGTCGGCCTCGCAGTTGTCGGAGAAACCTTCCTCCTCGAACCAGTGCTCCACCACGCCATTGTTGATCAGGGCGGCGTAGCGCCAGGAGCGCATCCCGAAGCCGAGATTGTCCTTGGCGACCAGCATGCCCATCTTGCGTGTGAACTCGCCTGAGCCATCGGGGATGAGCTCGACCTGCTTCAGGCCCAAGGACTTCCCCCACGCATTCATGACGAAGGCGTCGTTGACTGAGAGGCAGTAAATCGCGTCAATTCCCTCCTTCTCAAACTCATCATAGAGCTCTTCGAACTGGGGCAATTGGTAGGTCGAGCAGGTCGGCGTGAAGGCGCCAGGCAGCGAGAACAGGATGACCCGCTTGCCGGCAAAGTAGTCGTCAGATGTCTTTTCTTGCCAGCGATATGGATTTGGCCCCTGGACTGACTTATCGTGAACACGCGTGAGAAAGGTGACGAAGGGAACTTTCTTTTGAACTGTCATCAAGTTGCTCCTAAAGAAGAAAACTGGCGCTGAATTCTGGCAGAGGCTGGCGCAATACCGAGCAAAGGCTCGTATGCCCGGCACGGAATGAGGACCTCGCGGCTCGCAACCTCCTTTTTCTCTCCCGACGTATGGGAACCTCTTGGCGGCTGGTCTTGGCCACGCGAACGCAATCGATCTGAGCGAGCTGGACACCGTCGAGCCGCTTGGTTTCCACGGCTATGGCGCCGGAAGCGGGATCGGTCACTCGCGATCGTGAAAAAGGGATAGCGGCCGGAAGTAGCCAATATCGCAAGCATGTGGGGGCCTGAAATGTCACTTCACGCAACAGACCCGCGTCACTCGACTGGTTCAGCGTGTTGTCGATATGTGGCAGTGACCCGCCGGCCTTGGCTTGGGTGACCCTTTGACGGGGATCTTGGGCACTCACATGCTGAACAGAACCGGGAAACGGCATTTGCGCGAGCGGCCCGTGTTGGCGTGCCGGCATCGGACCAGCCATGCGCAAAGCGGCCACCGAGAACGGACTTCCGGAGGAGACGATGTCCCGACGTTCAGCGGGAACGGGCACCGTCTCCTCAGGCCACGGTTTGGAGCTTCGCGTATCGGGCATGGCACAAGTCGCTTTCATCGTGATTTGATGGGCTCTAACCAGGAGCAGCAAGCGGCGTGCCATTTCAAATAGAGATGCTTTTGGACCGCCCCCTTCTTCTCGGAGGCCGTGTGTTGGAAGATTGGGCGCGCGCTATAACGGCCTCGTCACCACACGCAACAACGATGCTGTATGGTGGCGGGTATTCGGCGCTTCCGCCCCGTTGGGCAAAGACGAACCGGAAGCCGAGCCGATGCACTACCTCACACCGGCGGGCACCGCAGGATTGTGTAGCGTGTGCCGCTAGCGTTCTTGGGTGCGCAGGCACGGCTATCGCGAACACGCGCCTGTCGCAGCAACATGAGCGCGCGCTCTTGGGCAAGCGCCCTGGTGCCGTCAGGATCGAATTCCACAATCGTGTCTGTTTGCCGCCCTCTTATGTTTGAAACTGGACCAGAATGTCGCAAGCCCGACCTAAAGGTCGCCCGAGGCGTTCTGTCCGACACTGTTCCGTCGCCTTTGTTGGCCCGCGACACCGGCTTATTTCGCCTAGCTCTTCTCTGGCCTCAGGCTAAGCCGCTGAGAAGCTGCCACAATTTTTTCTGCTGCGGCCAAATTGGCACGAGATTTGAAGCACCTTCGTTGCGGGCCGGGAGCCGCCGACCGACTTTCATTTCGTGGATGGCACGAATGGAACGAAGAAAGAAAAGCAAAATGTCAAATCCGCGTCGGATAGCGTCTATGGGCAGGGGGTCCTCGGCGAAACCGCCCTTACCCAACAGCTCGCCGCCCTTGTCACCCAACAGCTCGCCGCCCTTGTCGACCCTTGCGCAGGAAATCTTGGCCGGCGGCGGCTCAAAGGCCCACCACACCGACCTTATCCTGAAATCGATGGTGCAGGATAAAGTTCTGCATCTCGCCGCGCGGTGTGCCTAGACAGTTACACGTTGGCCGATCTTGATAATCAGGCCGGCCGTCGGAGGACGTCATCTGTATGCCGTCTTAGGTCATTCGCTGCCGCAGCGCCCGCCGGTCACCTTCCGCCCTTCCATCGCCATAGAGTGAAGTGCCACCATGCCCGAACAACCTTTGCCGACGCTGCCGATGTGGCGCGTCGATCACATTGAGCCCTCGCCCGAGATGTTGGCGCTACGCGCCAACGGTCCGATCCACCGCGTGCGCTTCCCGTCCGGGCACGAAGGCTGGTGGGTGACAGGCTATGACGAGGCCAAGGCGGTGTTGTCCGACGCGGCGTTCCGGCCCGCGGGACTGCCGCCGGCGGCATTCACCCCGGATTCGGTGATTCTCGGTTCGCCAGGATGGCTGGTCTCGCACGAGGGGGGCGAACATACGCGGTTACGCACGATTGTGGCGCCGGCCTTTAGCAACGGCAGGGTGAAGCTGCTCGCGCAGCAGGTCGAGGCGATCGCCACGCAGTTGTTCGAGACGCTGGCGGCCCAGCCCCAGCCCGCCGATCTGCGGCGCCACCTCTCCTTTCCGCTTCCGGCCATGGTCATTGGCGCGCTGATGGGCGTGCTCTACGAGGATCACGCCTTTTTCGCCGGGCTGTCCGACGAGGTGATGACGCACCAGCATGAAAGCGGCCTGCGAACCGCGTCGCGCTTGGCCTGGGAAGAACTCCGCGCCTACATTCGCGGCAAGATGAGGGACAAGCGCCAGGATCCGGGCGACAACGTGCTGACGGATCTGCTCGCGGCGGTCGACCAGGGCAAGGCGACCGAGGAAGAGGCGATCGGCCTGGCGGCGGGCATGCTGGTGGCGGGGCACGAGAGCACCGTCGCGCAGATCGAATTTGGCCTGCTGGCCATGTTCCGCCATCCGCAACAGCGCGAACGCCTGGTGGGCGATCCATCCCTGGTGGACAAGGCGGTGGAGGAAATCCTGCGCATGTACCCGCCGGGCGCCGGCTGGGACGGCATCATGCGCTATCCGAGGACCGACGTGACCATCGCGGGCATGCATGTTCCCGCGGAGAGCAAGGTGCTGGTCGGCCTGCCGGCGACGTCGTTCGATCCGCGCCATTTCGACGATCCGGAAATCTTCGACATCGGACGTGACGAAAACCCGCACCTGGCGTTCTCCTACGGGCCGCACAACTGCATCGGCTTGGCGCTGGCCAGGCTGGAACTCAAGGCGGTGTTCGGTTCGATCTTCCAGCGCTTTCCCGCGCTGCGCCTGGCCGTGGCGCCCGAAGAACTGAAGTTGCGCAACGAGATCATCACTGGCGGGTTCGAGGAGTTCCCGGTGCTCTGGTGATGCGCGGACGCCACCAGGAACGCGATGTTCTCGAATTGCCGGCGCGCCTGCCGCGCGCCGATCAGATCAGCTAGCCAACAGGTGACCAAGATGGACGTGCAAGAAACCACGGCAGCATGCCGGGACGCCTTCGCCGAACTGGCGTCGCCAGCGTGCATCCACGACCCGTATCCGTTCATGCGGTGGTTGCGCGAGCACGATCCGGTACATCGCGCGGCGTCGGGCCTCTTTCTGTTGAGCCGCCACGCCGACATCTACTGGGCGCTCAAGGCCACGGGCGATGCTTTTCGGGGGCCGGCGCCAGGCGAACTGGCGCGCTATTTCCCGCGTGCGGCGACCAGCCTGTCGCTAAGTTTGCTGGCGTCCACTTTAGCGATGAAGGAACCTCCGACGCATACGCGTCTGCGCCGGCTGATCTCGCGCGATTTCACCATCGGCCAGATCGACAACCTGAGGCCGACCATCGCTCGCATTGTCGCAGCGCGCCTGGACGGCATGGCGCCCGCACTGGAGCGCGGGGAGGCAGTGGACCTGCATCGGGAATTCGCGCTGGCCTTGCCCATGCTGGTTTTCGGCGAACTGTTCGGCATGCCCCCGGACGACATTCTCGGGCTCGTCACCGGCATCAGCGCCATTCTGGAAGGCCTGAGCCCGCACGCCAGCGATCCCCAACTCGCCGCGGCGGACGCGGCCAGCGCCAGGGTGCAGGCCTACTTCGGCGACCTCATACAGCGCAAGCGCACCGATCCCCGCCACGACATCGTGTCAATGCTGGTCGGCGCACACGACGACGATGCCGAGACGCTGTCGGATGCGGAATTGATCAGCATGCTCTGGGGCATGCTGCTGGGCGGCTTCGCCACCACTGCCGCGGCCATCGGCCATGCGGTCCTGGCGATGCTGGCGTATCCCGAACAGCGGCACTGGCTGAAGGGAGATGCCGTGGGGGTGAAGGCATTCGTCGAAGAAGCCCTGCGCTACGACGCGCCCGCCATGTTCAGCTCCATTCCGCGTATCGCCCAGCGCGACATCGAACTGGGCGGCGCGGTGATCCCGAAGAACGCGGACGTGCGCGTGCTGATCGCGGCCGGCAATCGCGACCCGGACGCTTTCGCCGATCCCGACCGCTTCGATCCCGTGCGGTTCTATGGCACCAGTCCTGGCATGTCGATCGACGGGAAGATCATGCTGACCTTCGGCCACGGCATCCACTTCTGCCTTGGTGCGCAACTGGCCCGGGTGCAGTTGGCCGAAAGCCTGCCGCGGATCCAGGCACGCTTCCCCACGCTGGCATTGGCCGAGCAGCCGACCCGGGAGCCTTCCGCGTTCCTTAGGACGTTCCGCGCGCTGCCGGTGCGGCTGCATGGGCAGGAGGGCTGAGATGCGCATCCTGGTCGATCAGGATCTGTGCGGAACTACCGGGCAGTGCGTGCTGACGCTGCCGGGCACCTTTCGCCAGCGCGAACCGGACGGCGTGGCCGAAGTGTGCGTGGCGACGGTCCCGCAGGCGCTGCACGCCGCCGTGCGGCTTGCGGCCAACCAGTGCCCGGTCGCCGCCATTCGGGTCATCGAAAGCGACGCTGGCCATGACGAGCGCGCCAGCGCCGACCCTGCGCCTTCTCCGGCGGAGGCCGAGCGGCATGCTGCGAAAGACCAATGCAATTCAGGAGACACGATGGGACGGTTTGAAGGCAAGGTGGCCGTGGTGACCGGCGCCGGCGCCGGCATCGGCCAGGCATGCGCTCTCGCCATCGCGCGCGGGGGCGGCAGAGTGGTGGTGGCCGACATTGATGGCTCGGCGGCCATCGCCTGCACCGCGCAGATCGCGGCCGAAGCAGGCCACGCGCTGCCCATAGCCATGGATATCGCCGATGAGCAGGCGGTGGCAGGGCTGTTCGAGACGGCGGAGCGGCACTTCGGGGGGGTCGACCTGCTGGTGAACAATGCGAGCGCCATGCATCTGACCCAGCGCGACCGCGCGATCCTCGACCTGGACCTGGCAGTCTGGGACCAGACCATGGCGACCAATCTGCGCGGCACCCTGCTCTGCTGCCGGCAGGCCATCCCACGGATGATCGCCCGCGGCGGTGGCGCGATCGTCAACATGTCGTCGTGCCAGGGACTCAGCGGGGACACCGCGCAGACGTCCTACGCCGCGTCGAAGGCGGCGATGAACATGCTCTCGGCTTCGCTCGCCACCCAATACGGTCATGCGCAGATCCGCTGCAACGCCGTTGCGCCGGGTCTCGTCATGACCGAGCGTCTCCTCACCAAGCTGGACGAGTGCATGCAACGGCATCTGCGCCGTCACCAGCTCCTGCAGCGCGTCGGCCGCCCCGAGGACGTGGCCGCGCTCGTGGCGTTCCTGCTCTCCGACGATGCTGCGTTCATTACCGGCCAGGTCGTGTGCATCGATGGCGGCATGCTGGCGCATGTGCCGACATACGCCGACGGCGGTAACAGCTGCGCCGCGCGCCCTGCCGGCGACACCGAATCGGCGGCGGCGGCGCGCTGCTGATGGACATGCTGCTCAACCCACTCAACCGTCGGCACCGGCTGCGATGCGACATCCCGGTCATGCCTGGCGCTTTCCCCCTGGTCGGGCATCTTCCCGCCATCGTCTGCGACCTGCCGCGCCTGCTGCGGCGCGCGGAACGGATGCTGGGCAGCCACTTCTGGCTGGATTTCGGCCCTGCCGGACACCTGATGACCTGCGTGCATCCGGATGCGTTCGCACTGCTCCGGCACAAGGACGTCTCCTCGGCGCTGATCGAAGAGATCGCGCCCGAATTGCTTGGCGGAACGTTGGTTGCCCAGGACGGCGGCGCGCACCGGCAGGCGCGCGATGCGATCAAGGCGGCGTTCCTGCCCAAGGGGCTGACCCAAGCCGGCATCGGCGACCTGTTCGCGCCCGTCATCCGGGCGCGGGTGCAGGCCTGGCGCGACCGCGGCGAGGCAACCATCCTGCGCGAAACCGGCGACCTGATGCTCAAGCTCATCTTCAGCCTCATGGGAATCCCCGCGCAGGACCTGCCGGGATGGCATCGCAAGTACCGGCAACTGCTGCAGTTGATCGTCGCGCCCCCGGTCGACCTGCCCGGACTGCCCTTGCGGCGCGGCCGCGCCGCCCGCGACTGGATCGACGCGCAGTTGCGCCAGTTCGTTCGCGACGCGCGCGCGCATGCTGCGCGCACCGGGTTGATCAACGACATGGTGAGCGTCTTCGACCGCAGCGACGATGGGCTCTCCGATGACGTCCTGGTCGCCAATATCCGCTTGCTGCTGCTTGCCGGTCACGACACCACTGCCTCGACGATGGCCTGGATGGTGATCGAGCTGGCGCGGCAGCCTGTGCTGTGGGACGCCCTGGTCGAGGAGGCGCAACGCGTGGGCGCGGTGCCGACCCGGCACGCGGACCTGGCGCAGTGTCCGGTCGCCGAGGCGCTGTTCCGCGAGACGCTGCGCCTGCATCCGGCGACCACGCTCCTGCCTCGTCGCGCGCTGCAGGAATTGCAACTCGGCCAACGGCGCATTCCCGCGGGCACCCATCTGTGCATCCCGCTGCTGCATTTCTCGACCTCGGCGCTGCTGCACGAGGCGCCTGATCAGTTCCGCCTGGCGCGGTGGCTGCATCGCACGGAGCCGATCCGCCCGGTGGACATGCTGCAGTTCGGTACCGGCCCACACGTCTGCATCGGCTACCACCTGGTATGGCTGGAAATGGTGCAGTTCTGCATCGCCTTGGCGCTGACCATGCACCAGGCCGGGGTGCGGCCGCGGTTGCTGAGCGGCGTCGAAAAAGGCCGGCGCTATTACCCGACCGCACATCCGTCCATGACAATCCGCATCGGATTCTCATGAGCTGGCATCGCATGCCCCGTGTGGCGGGCAGCGGCGCCGGCGACGCGCGACATTGCTGCACTCGGCGCGCGCGCTCGGTGCGACGCCGGCAACACCGCGGCGGCTCGGCGCTCGCCGTGGCCGTGTCAGGTACAAGGACATGAACAACATGCAGACCGGTTCCACGCTACACGACGACCGAACTGGCGTTTCTGCGCCCGGCGGATTGGGCGCGCAGGCGCGCGGCGCATCCGGCAGGCTGCTGCCGGAGATCTGGATGCAGGACGGCGCAAAGCGGGTCGAACAGGCGCTGGCGCGTCTTCTCTGCGCCCAAGACGACGGTGAGACCGAGCTGATGGCGGCGATGCGCTACGCCACCTTGCATGGCGGGAAGCGCACCCGCGCCTTGCTCTGTCTGGCTGCCGGCGCACTGGCCGACACGCCGGCGCACATGCTCGACGACGTCGGTGCCGCCATCGAGATGATGCACGCCTGTACCCTGGTCCACGACGACCTGCCCGCGATGGACGACGACGTGCTTCGCCGCGGCCGTCCGACCGTGCACGTCAAGTTCGGCGAAGCCACTGCGATCCTGGTCGGCGATGCGCTGCAGGCGCACGCGTTCCTGACCCTGGCGAGCCTGGATGCGCCGGGCGACAACCGTATCGCGCTCGTGCGCGAACTGGCGCAGGCCGTGTCAGCCGAGGGTGCCGCAGGCGGGCAGGCCATGGATCTGTCGCTGGTCGGAAAGCACGGCGAGCTGAATAGGATCCTGGAGATGCACCGGATGAAGAGCGGAGCGCTAGTGCGCGCGTCCGTTCGCATGGGCGCGCTATGCGCCATCGCGGAGGAGGCCGCGCACGCTGCGCTGTACTGTGCGCTCGATCGCTACACCGCCTGTTTAGGGCTGGCGTTGCAGGTGATCGACGACATTCTCGACGCGACAGCGGATACCGCGACGCTGGGCAAGACCCCCGGTAAGGACGCGGCGGCGCAGAAGCCGACCTGCGCGTCGATCATGGGGCTGCAGGCAGCGCGCCAGTTCGCGCTGGATTTGTTGCGCGACGCGGGGGAGGCCATCGTCCCGCTGGGGCCGCGTGCGGAACGGTTGGCGCAGATGCTGCAGCGGGCCAACGTGTATCTGTCCGCGCCATACGCATGAGCGCGCCTGTCCGCATGGACTCGCCCCTGTGCTGCTGCGACCGGCCGGCGGGGGGTGCATGCTGCTCTTTGTCCGAGTCCGCGGCGCCGATCGCAGCGATTGCCCGATCCTGGTCCTCGTCAACCGTCTGCAGAAGGAACATCCCGCGTGAACGCGCTGTCCGAACAGATCCTTTCCGAATTGCGCCACCTGCTGAGCGAGATGAGCGACGGCGGCAGCGTCGGTCCGTCCGTCTACGACACGGCGCGAGCTCTGCAGTTCCACGGCAACGTCACCGGTCGGCAGGACGCATACGCGTGGCTCATCGCGCAGCAACAGGCCGATGGCGGATGGGGAAGTGCGGACTTCCCGCTGTTCCGCCATGCGCCCACGTGGGCGGCGTTGCTGGCATTGCAGCGTGCCGATCCTCTTCCCGGCGCTGCCGGCGCAGTCCAGGCTGCAACCCGGTTCCTCGAGCGCCAGCCCGATCCCTACGCGCATGCGGTGCCGGAAGACGCGCCGATCGGCGCGGAGCTGATCCTGCCGCAGTTGTGCGGCGAGGCCGCATCCTTGCTTTCCGGCGTGGCGTTTCCGCGCCACCCGGCGCTGTTGCCGTTGCGGCAAGCGTGCCTGGTCAAGCTGGGGGCGGTGGCGACCTTGCCGAGCGGCCATCCGTTGCTGCACTCCTGGGAAGCCTGGGGGACGTCGCCGACCACCGCATGCCCGGATGACGACGGCAGCATCGGCATCAGTCCGTCCGCCACCGCCGCGTGGCGTGCGCACGCCGTGACACAGGGGAGCACGCCGCAGGTCGGGCGCGCCGACGCGTATCTGCAGGCGGCATCGCGGGCGACGCGCAGCGGCATCGAAGGTGTCTTTCCCAACGTCTGGCCGATCAATGTATTCGAGCCATGCTGGTCGCTGTACACCCTGCATCTGGCCGGTCTGTTCGCGCATCCCGCGCTCGACGAGGCGGTGCAAGTGATCGTCGCGCAGCTCGACGCCCGCCTGGGCGTGCGCGGTCTGGGCCCGGCCTTGCACTTCGCGGCCGATGCGGACGATACCGCCGTTGCGATGTGCGTCCTGCGCCTTGCAGGCCGCGACCCGGCGGTCGATGCCTTGCGCCATTTCGAAATCGGCGAGCTGTTCGTCACCTTCCCCGGCGAGCGCAATGCCTCGGTATCGACCAACATCCATGCCCTGCATGCATTGCGAATGTTGGGAAAGCCCGCCGACGGCACCAGCGCCTACGTCGAGGCCAATCGCAACCCGCATGGTCTATGGGACAACGAGAAATGGCACGTTTCGTGGCTGTATCCCACCGCGCATGCGGTCGCTGCGCTGGCGCAAGGCAAGCCCCAGTGGCGCGACGAACGCGCGCTGGCGGCGCTGCTGCGGGCGCAGCGCGACGACGGCGGCTGGGGCGCCGGTCGCGCGTCCACATTCGAGGAAACCGCCTATGCGCTGTTCGCGTTGCACGTGATGGACGGGAGCGAAGAGCCGACAGGGCGCCGGCGCATCGGGCGGGCGGTGGCGCGTGCGCTGGAGTGGATGCTCGCCCGCCATGCGGCGCATGCATTGCCGCAGACGCCGCTGTGGATCGGCAAAGAACTGTATTGCCCCACCCGGGTGGTGCGCGTGGCCGAACTCGCCGGGTTGTGGCTGGCGCTTCGTTGGGGGCGGCGCGTCCTGGCCGAGGGAGCAGGAGCGGCGCCATGATCCAGACCGAACGCGCGCTGCAGCAGGTGCTGGAGTGGGGGCGTTCCCTGACCGGGTTCGCCGACGAGCATGCCGTGGAAGCGGTCAGGGGCGGCCAGTACATCCTGCAGCGCATCCACCCGAGCCTGCGCGACACCAGCGCCCGCACCGGCCGCGATCCGCAGGACGAAACGCTGATCGTGGCGTTCTATCGCGAACTGGCGCTGCTGTTCTGGCTCGACGATTGCAACGACCTTGGCCTGATCGCGCCGGAGCAGCTCGCCGCGGTGGAGCAGGCGCTGGGGCAGGGCGTGCCGTGCGCGTTCCCCGGATTCGAGGGCTGCGCTGTGCTGCGCGCTTCGCTGGCCGCGCTCGCCTACGATCCTCGCGACTATGCTCAGCTTCTCGACGATACCCGGTGCTACTGCGCGGCGCTGCGCGCCGGACACGCGCAGGCCGCAGGGGCGGAACGCTGGTCCTACGCCGAGTACCTGCACAACGGCATCGATTCGATCGCCTACACGAACGTGTTCTGTTGCCTGTCGTTGCTGTGGGGACTGGACATGGCGACCTTGCGCGCGCGTCCGGCGTTTCGCCACGTCCTGCGGCTCATCTCCGCGATAGGGCGCTTGCAGAACGATCTGCATGGACGCGACAAGGACAGGTCGGCCGGCGAGGCCGACAACGCGGCAATCCTGCTGCTGCAGCGCTACCCGGCTATGCCTGTGCTGGAGTTCCTTAATGACGAGCTGGCCGGCCATACGCGCATGCTGCACCGGATGATGGCGGAAGAACCCTTTCCCGCGCCGTGGGGACCGTTGATCGAGGCCATGGCGGCCATCCGCGCGCAGTACTACCAGACCTCGACCAGCCGCTACCGCAGCGACGCTGCGGGGGGAGCCCAGCGTGCGCCGGCCTGAACGAGCGGGAGGCGGCGGCGTG
Organism: Mesorhizobium sp. M0184; assembly: GCF_040322215.1. NCBI lineage: Bacteria > Pseudomonadati > Pseudomonadota > Alphaproteobacteria > Hyphomicrobiales > Phyllobacteriaceae > Mesorhizobium > Mesorhizobium sp. M0184. The sequence goes on along the minus strand of NZ_JAMYSZ010000026.1, from coordinate 9,541 downwards.
CGCACGCTGCGGTCGGTCCGATCCGACGCAACGCCGTCGCTCGATGCGACGGATGGAGCGAGCATGAGCGACACCGCCCTGAGCCGGCGCAAGGACGACCATCTGGACGTCGTGCTGGATCGGCGAACGGCGCCGGCCACGGTCGCCGCCGGCTGGGAGTACATCCGTTTCGAACACTGCGCATTGCCCGAGTTGGACCTGACGCAGATCGATCTGCGCGCCTCGCTGCTGGGCAAGACCATGCGCGCGCCGCTGCTGATCAGCTCCATGACCGGCGGCATGCCACGCGCCGAGCCCATCAACCGGCATCTGAGCGAGGCAGCGCAAGCCTTGGGGATCGCCATGTGCGTCGGTTCGCAGCGCGTGAGCCTGCAATCCCGCAACTCCCAGGGGCTGACGCGCGCGCTGCGCCGCCTGGCTCCAGACATTCCCTTGCTGGCCAATATCGGCGCCGCGCAACTACGCGAGGCCGGCGGCCTGGACCTGGCGCGCCGGGCGGTGGATGCGCTGGAGGCCAATGGCCTCATCGTCCATCTCAATCCGCTGCAGGAAGCGGTACAGCCGGAGGGCGACCGCGACTGGCGCGGCGTCCTGGCGCAGATCGCTCGCGCCGCGCGCAGCGTGGGCGTGCCGATCGTGGCCAAGGAAGTGGGGTCGGGCCTGTCCGCCTCGGTGGCCTGTGCGCTCGTCGAGGCGGGCGTGGCGGTGATCGATGTCGCCGGCGCCGGCGGCACCAGTTGGGCCGCGGTGGAGGGCGAGCGCGCCCGCGATGCCGCCGACCGTGCAGTGGCGATGGCGTTCGCCGATTGGGGGATTCCGACCCCGGCCAGCGTGCAGGCGGTACGTCGGGCGCTGCCCACGGTGAAGCTGATCGCGTCGGGCGGGATCCGCGACGGCGTCGACGTGGCCAAGGCCATCCGCCTGGGCGCGGACATCGCCGGGCAGGCGGCCGGCGTGCTGCGCGCGGCTACGGTATCCACCGAGGCGGTTGTCGCGCATTTCGAGATCGTCATCCGCCAGTTGGCCGTCGCCTGCTTCTGCACCGGCTCGGCTGATCTTGCGGCGTTGCGTCAGGCGCGCTTGTTGCCCTCGGCGCATCTGCCCGCCGGTTGATGCCGGCGTCGCCCGTACGTGGCGGCGGGCGCCTAGTCTTACTGAGTCAGAAAGTCGCGGATGCGGGGGATTCGCGCTGGTCGCGGATTTGTTAGGATGCTGCTTCGTGATCAGGGAAGCGCCCCGCAATGCCCGACTGGACAGCCGAGAGTGAAGCCGCATTCGACGCCTATGTCGATGCTTTGATCGGGGTGATCGGTCACGCCGACCGAGCTGAGCCCCTGAAGGGGTCGGAAGAAGGTGCACCGGGGGACCGGCAAGGAGTAGATGGTGCAAATCCATTGCAATGAAGGAGTAGCGATCCACATTGACCCCGAGTCATGCGCGGTCGGTCGTGAGGAGACCGGTAACTTCTCTGGGGTCAAACACGGGTTGTTAGGCTTGAGCAGTCCATTAGCATCGTTTTGAGACAAAGCGATGGCGGTGGAATGGACGGTTACGATCGAGGGCCGGAACGAGTTGGCGACACATGCCCGAAGGAGGTCCGCATAGACAAGAGCTGAGAGAGCCTGTTCCACGGCGACATCGGCTTATCGATCCGCGATAGCAAGAAGATCATGGCAGCGCTGCAGAACGCGGTCGTGAATCACGAGGCGGAGACGTATGCCCTTCTTCGCCGGGTTTGCCATACGTTTCGACCGGTCAAGGACTACACGACACGCCGGATCCGAACCGTCTTCGGCGCCGTTGAGCTTAGTCCCCGATGATGCTGTGCCGGGAATGCCATCCAGGGATGGTCGGTGCTTCGCGCTGCTGAAGGAAATTTGTCCCCGGAGCTGATGGAACTGACGGCGCGGCTAGGAAGCATGCTGCCCTAGCGGCAGGCGGCGAAGGTGCTGGCCGATTTCCTGCCCACTGAACCGACTGAGACGCATGCGACCGTGCGCAAGCGTACCATCAGGATCGGCAAGCGGCTCGACGATCAGGTGCAGGAAACTTGGCGCGCGAGGTCCCAAACGGATGACCGATGCCAGCTTGAGCTGCAGCTTTCCGGAGATCGGCGCAAAGAGTTCGTCATCAGCATTGATACGGCGCACGTTCGTAGCGCTGATCAACGTTCGGCGCGAAATTTCGAATTCGTCGTGGCCAGATGCGGCCGCGGGGGGACGGGGCGAAAGGGGCGGTCGCTATTTCGTCACCGGCAGCACCGACCAGCAGGCAATCCGCGATCGAGCTCTTCACTCTCTCCAGGAAGTCGGATATCGCGCCTTTGGGGATGTGACGGTGATCTCGGACGGGGTCGAAATCCTAAAGCGGCTGCCCCGCGCCATGCCCAAACCGACGACCCACATCATCGACTGGTTTCATATTGCCATGAAGATCCAGCCCATGCAGCAGATCGCCGGTCACATCGTGCGATCCCGATCCGGCCCCTTGAAGCGCTTCCAACCGTCGACACGGACATCAGAGCCGTGAAGTGGCGACTGTGGCATGGGCGGGTCGGTCGTGCGATCCGCGACCTGGAGCAACTTCTAGTAAGACTGAAGGAAGGCGAGTTCTCGATCGCACGGCTTCACAGTCTCCGGAGCGCAGCTCCTGACCTATGTCCGTTCGAACCGCGGCGCGATCGTCAACTATGGAAGCGCTACCGGGCTGGGCTTCGCGTCGCCACCACTCTCGCCGAGTCGGCGGTGAACTCAGTCGTCGGGAAACGTATGGTCAAGAAGCAGCAGATGCGCTGGTCGCTTCACGGTGCGCATATGCTCGTGCAGGTCCGGGCGGAGATCAATGGGAACTTCGCAACCGGCTGCGGGCGCCTTTCCGACAGCCAGAACTGAACGGGCCTCCAATAGCCTACGCGCTTACCGTCATCTCAGTCCCCAGTCGATTATGTCCGCGGCCAGGGCATCGATATTCCCGCCGAGTTGCTCCCAGGTCGCACCGCTTCCTTGGCTCATATCGCACTCACCGGAGACTATCTCTGGAACGAAATTGACCGACCCCTGGAACGCTTCAGGCCGATCCGCGCTAACCGCTTCAATCCAAACATTTTCGAATTCTCTTAGCGGGTATTATCGTAGAAATGCCCACGGAGTCCCGGTTACAGGCAGCCCGCGAACACGGGCGAAAGGACGCCGTCCGAAACTAACGCCCTTTCAGCGCTCCGAAATCATCGGCATGTCAAATGAAGGCCGTCCGGCAGCTGAAATCGCTCGTCTCTTTCGCGTTTCATGGGGCCACCGTCGGGCGCATCGGCGCCGAGGTCAAAATAGCCGTTCGCTGAATGTTCTTTCAGTTGGCCGTTTTCGCAGCGACGTACGCAGCGGGCCCATCCGGTAGAAACGCGGCTGGGCGGTGGTACATAGCCTTGGCCCTTGGCGTGGCCGTCTCGCCTACGGCGGCTCTCGAATTCGTCCGCCGGCTGGTGCTGACGGTCATCACCGGCAATGGCGACATGCACCTGAAGAACTGGTCTTTGATTTATCCCAGTAACGCGACAAGCCGGTGCTTGCACCAATCTACGACCTTCTGTCGACCGTGCCATATATTCCCGCCGACGCCCTGGCGCTTTCGCTTGGAGGGGAGCGCTCGTTCAAGGCGCTAGCAGCATCGCGATGGAAAGCATTTGCGAACCGTGCAAGGCTTCCGGAGCCGGCAGTCCTGAAGGCAGTGGTCGAGACCGTCGAACTCGTCAACGAGCACTGGTGGCATCTGCTTGCGCGCGACGTTGTCGCGGCGAAAGTGCTCGAGCGGATCGACGAGCATGTGAAGGCGATGACGCCGATACTGAACTCCTGCGCCGAGAAGTGAGCCGAGTCCCCTTGGGTTGGTGATATGGCCGAATTATCGCCCGTGGCCCGGATGGATGTCGGTGGATCGAAGGTATACCAGCGATCCGCTCTGGTGCGTCTATGCCGGTCCGATAGGTAAGCGCGACCACCACCCCGACACCCGGGATCGCATCAGCCGCCGACGGATGGCATCTTTCCGGAGCAAGCTCGGGCTAAGCGGTCGAGTCGGCAAAACTCCTCGAGAAGTGTCCTTCGTACCCGTAGCATCGGCTCCGTAATTGCAAGTGAGCTCGGCGTGTCCCCGACGAGTTCCAGGACCCGCGCTTCGAACGAGTGTTTGGTGACATGGCCGATCCGATATCCGCAGACCTTCAGAGATCCCCTGACCGAGTTCTCGATATCCTGAAGCTGGTTCATCAGCTGCTGGCGATTGACGAGCAGCATTCCTACTTGCTGTGCTTCTTCGCTTTTGACGAAGACCTGTCGGAACCAGCCGAGCCGGACGAGGTGCGCAATTCCTCGTGCGTCATTGCGGTCTGTTTTGTTGCGCACGGCGCACAAACCGGCCTTGAGGTGTCGGCATTCGAGCCAAATCGCAGGAAACCTGCCGAACGCAGCTCACTATCCGGTTGCCTGGGAAGTCCTTGGCTCTGAGCTCGCCAGACATGCTTCTGCGGCGCGTTGCGATCCTTCAAAATCGCCTTCAACCGCTTGCGGTCCGAAGGCTTCACCCTGATGGATATTCCCGTTCGCACGCTGCATATTCGCATAGATTGGGAATCCTCAGAGGGATTCAAATGTCAGGCGCCATCCACTAGTCACATTCATCAAAATCGCTTCGTAAATGTTTATATATGTATACCTTAATTTATCATATTTTCTCAGATACGTGACGATTAGTAGTGTACATTCCTATCGAATAGTTCGCGTTCAGGAGAATTATATGTCATCTGACTTCGGCGTGGCCTGCGAGTTCGATGGGGGCCTTTGCCCGGAAGGTGTTCGGCCACGCTCGTTCGCCAACTGTTAGTGGAACAGTGCTGCGGTATTTCAGGCGTCATCCAGGAAGCGAGAAAGGCCTTCAATGCAACCGTGCCCGGCGCCTTAGCCGTAATTGCCAAAATAAAAAAACCGACATGCTTATTGGTAAGCATGATGTCCAACGATCGCGAGTCTCTGCTCGCTGGTGCAACCAATAGTCTATTTGATCGAATACTGCTGCATCTAGCGAGCGCGCAACGACAAAGTTCTCAAGTTCCGCAGTTGGCCCACGTCAGGAGGTGGCTGGTTGGTTCTTCAGAGATTTCTATAACAGTACTCGGAGTAAGATGGATACACAGCCTGAAAAGAAGGAGTAACGCCACACTGAATGCCGACAGTCACAAGATGTTCCACGGCAGCAACAGCCCCTCCAGAGCCGGTCTGTAAACTCAATGATTCACCCTCTCATCGCTGAGGTCCGGCAGGGGACAATTTCTGTCGCTCTTCTCGCTGGCAACTGATCACCACGGAGAACTGCGGTGTTTCCCAATATTCTAGATTCGTACTTCGTCCAGTTGAAACAGATAAACCCGGTGGCCTTCAAGGCGATCGAGCCCCGAATGGTTAGAGAATCATCCGCCTGCCTTACCAATCTGGCCAATCTCTCGCGCAATGAGTTCACCTCGGAAGGGCGTGGGTCGGATTACCTCGATAGCATCCAACTGTCGCTGCTGGCGCGATCGGAGGGTGTTATGGATCTTCTGGGCAAGATGCACCCCAATGGTTGCGACGGACTTTGTTCGTCTATGATCATCTGTGATCTTCTCGCCGGTGACGGATACGTGAACAAGGTAGCCCACCAGATCTTTGGTGCGGCGCGTTGCCCGACGTTCATCAATTCTGACATCTCTCAGTTCATGGTGGACCGTTGCATCCGCGACGGCCTTTTTGCGATTTGGCAAAGCGCGACTGATCCGTTCTGGATTAAAGACGGATCGGTGGACGGTGTGCTGATGGCTTACGGCACGCACCACATCCAGCGCGCTCAACGCCCCGCCGCTGTCCAGGCGGCTGCGCGAATTCTCCGGCCCGGCGGCATCTTTGTTCTCCATGACTTCGAAGAGGGCTCACCCACCGCCCGCTGGTTCGCTGACGTGGTGTCAACACATTCCGTGACGCCGCATGACTATCCTCATTTCACCGCGGGCGAGGTGCTCGACCTGTTCGCTGCTGCGCAGTTCGATGAGGTAACTGTGCAGCGAATCACAGACCCGTTCGTCTTCCACGCAGGAGACGAGGAGAGCGTTCTCCAATTGCTGGCCGAATACGTCGTGAAGATGTACGGGCTAGAGAAGCTCCGGGCCCATACGCAGCGTGTGCTCGCGCTTCTTGATGAGTATTTCGGGCTCGCCGTGACACGAACCTCTCGCGGTGACTTCGAAGCGCGCATAGCGCGCAATGCCTTGGTCGGCAGCGGGCGACGGGTGTGAAATACAGTATCACGGGCCCCATCAAAGGCCGACTTCTGCTTACTCTACCGTGTCGTAGTCGTCTGCTTTTAATTCTCGAATTGGATGGAAAAGAAGGTGATACCGCTCAATTTGTCAATTCTCCGTCGCCTACTTTGACCTAGACCGCGGGGCATACGCCTCTCGCTATCCGGACTTCGCCCCAACGCGCACTGAATTCCGAACAAGGAATTGCATGACATGCCCTCACATCTCGCTCGGCTTGGTGTCTTTCCAATCATCAACTGCGGTAGCATGCGGTCATTCTACGGCAACACGGTCGCACTGCCGGAAGTCGTCGAAGCCATGGCGGAAGCGGCACAGACCCATGTCATAATGGAAGAGTTGAAAGAAGCTGTGAGCCTACGCCTTGCAGAGCTCACGGGATTCGAAGCCGGGCTTGTGACCTGTGGCAGTGCCGCAGCGTTGTTCCTAGCAGCGGTGGCTTGCACAGCGGGAAACGATCCCGAAAAGATGCTGGGTCTGCCCAAGACTTTTGGAACCAAGAATGCAGTCCTTGTGCCGGCTGCCCACCGGTTCATCTATGATCACGCTTTCCGGCTTGCCGGCCTGCGAATCGTCGAAGTGCACTCCCTGGCGGACGCCGCGGGCGTCCTGAAAACAGATTCAGTTGCGATGATTTGCTACCTTGGTATGCGCGAGAAAGCTGGAGCCATGCCGTTCAATGAGTTAGCACGTCTTGGTAGGGCTAATGGCACTCCAGTGGTTGTCGACGTGGCCTCGGAATTCTTGCATCGCCCCAACAAATGGCAGCACCATGGGGCCGACATCGTTATCTATAGCTGCGGAAAGTTCATGAGGGGGCCACAAGCGTCCGGCCTGTTGCTTGGCCGGCAAGATCTGATTGAAGCCGCCTGGCGCAATTCCGCCCCCCAGCAAGCGGCGGGCCGCTGCATGAAGGTAGGCAAAGATCAGATGTTGGGTGCGGTCATTGCTGTAGAGCAATGGTTCGCAGAGGATAGGTTTAACTTGGAGCTGGATCGGTGCTTTGATTATCTTGGCACCATAGAGAAGGAACTCAAGGAAGAGCCTCTGCTGAAGACTGCATTCCACCAAACGACGGAGTGGTCGGTTCCGAGGCTCCGAGTAAGCTGGGATGACATGCCGGCCAGCCCTCATGCCAATCTCTTAAGGGCGTCACTTCTCAAAGGTTACCCCCGCGTTCTGATTTGTGATTTTGGTATGACTTCGTCCAGCTTCCTCATTGATGCCTTCAGTCTGAGGCGGGACGACTGCCATATCGTGGCGAAGAAGATCGTGGAGTTTTTCCGTTCAGGCGCCCACAATGATCGGCCGGGTGACCAACTTCTGATGCTGAACGATCTCGCAGGTACCTGGGCCGTTGCCATCGATTTCTCAGCTGGTCGGGAGATGCACAAGTTCATCATAGAGAACTCTGCCAATGGCCTTGACGCAGTTCATTCCGGCCTTTTGTTCGACGCTCCGATGGTAGTTAAGGGAATGCTGGATCGGTTGGAGTTCACAAGCAAGGTGCCCTTCGAAGGCGTGCATCTCTACTATCGCTTCACTGGAAGGCCTGTGTCACACGGCCTTGAGGGAGATGTCGTGATGGGAGCGGCCTCTGCCACTAACAGCGGTCCTGTCGCTGCTGCACAGTTCGGGACCGCTCATTGGCGAGCAAAGCGCGTCGACTTGAGCGGCTGACCCGAACATTGTTGGCTACCACTCTGAGAGGCCGTTTGGAAAATCAGAAAATTGGGGTTTCGGGGAGGCTGGTTTGTGATTCAACGTGTGGACGGCCCCCATTGAGCAAGAAGATTCTGACAGTGGCAATACTGAAGTGGTACGTTCATTCATGTGTTCGGCCTTTTTTTGTGCGGCCTCGGGCGGCTGGCCATTATGGTGTCGGTGGATCGGGCCCTGATTAAGCTGCCGCGGTGCGATGCGCGTTGATCCCTCAGGTTCTCCCGATCCCTGGTTTGACCGGATCTGCATCACTGATATCGTTCTCTCCTGCCCAAACTGGATGTCGCGCGACCGTCGGTTACCCTCGAGCCATTGACGGCGTCGCGCGGTAGTTTTCCTCACGCGCCATCACCGCCCAGGCGATCGGCGTTATCTTATTGGCGACAGTGACTGTGACCAGCCGTGCCGGCTTACATTCGAGCAACGGTTCGCCGGTTCGCCCAGGTATTGACGGTCATCGCTTTTTTCGCCGCGTGTATCCGACGACCGCCGTGGCGCCGTAGCTGTTTGATCATGATGGCGCATCATTGTCGTCCGAATCAAAGGATGCGCTATAGACCAGGTTCTGCATGGGAGCGCCACGACGACAGAGGCGGTCCGTCGAGCGAAACAGCATAGTCAAGAGAGCCTGAGGGCGCTGACGAAGCGCTATGGCATCGGTCAGAAGGTAAGCGCCCAGCAGCGGCCGTTCAGCCGGCGTGATGATTGAATGGCAGGAGTTGATATCAGAAGACGGATAGGAAGTGGAGGAACCGAACGTCGACTGCCGATCTTCCGACCGGGCCAAGAGAAGCGCGCTCAACAGTGCTGTCAGTCAAGGAGGAGGCGGTCATCGTCGCCTTTCGGCGCTATACGCTGCTGCCGCTGGACGATTGCCTGCGCTTCAGCCGACGATCCCGCATCTGTCGCGTTCGTCGCTGCCTGCAGCGTTACGGGGTAGGCAGATTGCCGGATGTCGAGGGTGACAGGTCGGCAAGGAAGAAGTGCAAGGCCAATCCGATCGGCTACTTCCATATCGATATCGCCGAGGTCCGCACCGAACCGAGCAGGGCAAGCTGCATATGTTCGTGGCCATCGACCGGACCTCGAAGTTGCCTTCGTCGAACTGCATGAGAAGGCCACGACAGCGGTTTCGGCAGACTTCCTGCGCCACCTGGGACTGTCAGGAATTCTGTGCGCGAGGCCGGCCTCGTCATTGGCTGACGAACCTCTCGCCGAAGACAACGGCGAACTGGGTCTTGGCCTCGAACCATTCGCGCGGCGGTCGTTTCCATTCCTCAGCCGCATGGTTCAGGACCAGATATAGCAGTTTCATCGCCGCGTCGTCACTCGGGAAGTGTCCGCGGGTGCGGACGGCGCGGCGCAGCTTGGAGTTCAACGCCTCAATTGCGTTCGTAACCGGTATGATCATGACGGTGCCATCCGATCCCCGCTGGAGATGAGCGATTTTCGGCGTATGGTGCGACCATCCGGGACAGG